>JBHAFM010000104.1:0-22556 GCA_041856175.1 Sediminibacterium sp. | reverse complement strand
GGAACACTTGACCTTACACTCGCAGGTAATTTCAACCGCACATTCGTAGTGGGTACGATCAGGGGAACCGATAAAATTCCGGCAGACCAGTTCGGCAACGTATTGTTCAGCCGGTTGGAAAAATCAAGACTGGGAGAATCACAACCTCGCAGCAAAGTGAGCGCATCTGCCAATTACAAACTGGGAAAATTCGGCAGCATGATACGGTTTACCCGTTATGGCGAAGTGTACACCAGGGACGCATCCGATCCAACACTGGATGAAACTTTTAATGCCAGGATCGTATCCGATCTGAATATCTCTTATAAAATTGCGAAAATACTGACCGCTACCATTGGTGCCAATAATATACTGGATGTGTATCCCGATAAGATGAAAGTGGTGAATGTCCCTGTTCCGGGAAGCGTAGGGCCATTTCTCGACAATAGTAGTTTTGGCAGGTTTGTGTATAGCCGCAACGCTACCCAGTTTGGTTTTAACGGCGGATATTATTACCTGAACCTGACCCTTAATTTTTAAAGAACCTGCAATAACCGGGTCTCTGGCATATCATCCCCCGCAACAGCAGGATCAGTTGCGCAGGCGGAGCAGCTACAGCTCTGCCTTCCATGTTTGCAAGGTACCCTTAGTGCTTGTTTACCGTACAGCACAGTATTGGGGTAGTAATACAGTGGTAGTACAGTAGCCTTGCTGCAATAGTGCAGTTTCAGCACAGTAAAAGCACCCTTCAGCCACGGTTGATCCACGGTTTATCAGTAAAATAGTCATTTTAATGTATATTTAAGTACTCTTTGGTCTTTCGCCACAATAAGGAAGGAACAGAAGTGCACCGGTAGTGAAGCAGGGCCAGGGTATGATTGCTCCGATGACAGGGTACGGTCAACGGCTTTTTTAACTATTAAATGACTGCTGTTATGGCACGTGTAACGAAAGAAGGCGGTTTATCCGGAGCCATCCAAAACCTGGTATTTTATACCATGGATGGCAAGAATTATGTCCGGTCCAAACCAATCATGCTAAACAAAAAAAAGAACCGGCACCAAAACAGGAGTGTTGTGGTATTTGGAGTAGTATCTGCCTGCAGTTCGGCCTTGTTGAGAAACATGGCATGGGACCTGCTTTTCAGGATAGGGTTCAAAACCCATAATGCTTTCCGTAGCTGGATGACTCCTCTGTATCAGCGTTATATGTATCACAATCCTGACGGCCAATGGGAATTATCGGCCAGGCATGCTGCGATGTTCGAGATCAATCCCGCAGCCAGTCTGCATGAAGCGTTTAGGGTACCCATTGATGTAGCGGATGCGGGTGAGGGGAGGGTTAAAATAACGATCGGGGAACTGAAGCCGGTACAGCATATCCAAGCGCCCAGGTGGACAAAATCCGTTAATCTTACACTGCAGGTGCTGACCACGCCTTTTACAGAGAACTATGGCAGGCAGGTAGTGCATTACAGTGAAATGCATGCATACCCTTATATCCAGGGCCAGGAACCGGCGAAAGAATTCATCGTGCAAACAAAAAATGCAAAAGGCCATGTCGCCGTGGTAGTGGCGGCTCTCACATACAATACCAGGACAACAGAAGAACCGGCATACCATACAGATTTGCAATACCTGCCGGCAGCGGTTGTTGCCATAGGGCGTTTGCGCTAAGGAGGAGCCTAAACGGTTGTTGGTAATTGAAATAACGCCGTGATTGTAAACCTGGTTGGGTTGAATTTCGTTCGGTTGGCTATGGAAAATTGCCCTAATTCTGTGACATTAAACTGATAAAATTGGACTTATTTTGTTACAATTAATCTGTAAAGCTATGCCCGGCTTGCCATTTTTGGTGCCTCAGGAACAGCAGCTCTACGTTTTGGGGATGCGAAAAAACGGAAAGCGTAACAAAAGATTGGCCCCACCGAATCCACTTTAGGGAAATTTTTTGAAGCATTTTTATCTTTCAAATAGATATGCGGAAAATGAAAAAGGGGATCTTCAAGATTCTATTGAAAATCCCCTTTTGGTACCCGGTACGGGAATCGAACCCGTCTTTGCCCCGTGAAAGGGGGCTGTCCTAGCCGATAGACGAACCGGGCATTTTTTGTCAATCGGGACGCAAAAATAGGCCTGACAGCGTTTATAGCCAAAACTTTTTCTGTTTTTCTGGGATTTCTTTTTCAACAACAATAAGGTTCAATTATAGTTAACCAAAAAATATGATTACTATTCTCTTCATTCGGTGTAAATTCGCCTCTCGTTTTACAATTTATACCATTTATTAAACCAGTTATTCAATGAGTACAGTAAAAGTTGCTATCAACGGTTTTGGACGTATCGGCCGTTTGGTTTTTCGTCAGATTTACAATATGGAAGGTATTGACGTAGTTGCTATCAATGATCTGACCAGTCCTAAAGTATTAGCCCATTTATTAAAATATGACAGCGCCCAGGGCCGTTTTGATGCCCCTGTTACTGCCACAGAAGATGCTATCGTTGTTAATGGCGAAACAATAAAGATATATGCACAAAAAGATCCTACCCAAATTCCCTGGGGAACACATGGCGTGGATGTGGTAATTGAATCAACCGGCTTCTTTGCCGATAAAGACAAAGCCGAAGCGCATATTAAAGCCGGCGCTAAAAGAGTAGTGATCTCTGCTCCTGCAACCGGTGACCTGAAAACAGTCGTATTCAATGTTAACCATAATATATTGGATGGCAGTGAGACAATTATCTCCTGTGCTTCCTGTACCACCAACTGCCTGGCGCCAATGGCAAAAGTACTGAACGACAAGTATGGTATTGTTACAGGTTTTATGACCACCATCCATGCGTATACCAACGACCAGAATACACTCGATGCACCGCATGCCAAAGGTGACCTGCGCCGTGCCAGGGCCGCTGCTGCCAATATTGTACCCAACAGTACAGGTGCTGCCAAAGCCATTGGCCTGGTATTACCCGAACTGAAAGGTAAACTCGATGGCGCTGCCCAACGCGTTCCAACCATCACCGGTTCATTAACAGAGTTGACTTCTGTCCTGGGTAAAAAAGTAACCGCTGAAGAAGTGAATGCAGCCATGAAAGCAGCCAGCAATGAAAGCTTTGGTTATACCGAAGATGAAATTGTAAGTTCTGATATCATTGGCATCCACTTTGGTTCATTGTTCGATGGTACCCAAACAAAAGTGATCACTTCAGGAGATACACAACTGGTTAAAACAGTAAGCTGGTATGATAACGAAATGAGTTACGTAAGCCAGCTGGTTCGTACCGTTAAATATTTCGCCGGACTGATCAGTAAATAATCATAAGAAGAAAGAAAATGCCGGACTTTGAGCCGGCATTTTTATTTTGCATAAAATAACTACTACTACCATGAGCCGATTTACCAACCACAACTTTAAAGGACAGAAAGCATTGATACGTGTGGACTTCAACGTACCACTGAACGCTGCTTTTGAAATTACCGATGATACAAGAATGAAAGCTACCATACCCACTATAAAAAAGATACTGGGCGATGGAGGAAGTGTGATATTAATGAGCCACTTCGGTCGTCCCAAAGACGGCCCTGCTGAGAAATATTCATTGAAGCATTTGGTTGGTCATTTACAGCAACTGATCAGCCAGTCAGCCGGTCAGCCTGTAAAGGTCATTTTTGCAGACGATTGTATTGGTCAAACAGCTTACGATGCCGTGGCCGCATTACAACCCGGAGAAGTGCTGTTACTTGAAAACCTGCGTTTTTACAAAGAAGAGGAAAAAGGAGATCCTTCGTTTGCTGAAAAATTAAGCAAGCTGGGCGATGTATATGTAAATGATGCGTTTGGAACGGCGCACCGGGCACATGCTTCTACCGCCGTGATTGCACAGTTCTTTCCCGGCGATAAAAAAATGTTCGGCCTGGTAATGGAAGGTGAGGTTTCCAGTGCAGAAAAAGTATTGCATAAAGGCGACAAACCTTTTACCGCCATTATTGGCGGAGCCAAAGTGAGTGATAAGATACTGATCATTGAAAACCTGCTGGAACGTGCTACAGATATCATCATTGGCGGCGGAATGGCTTATACTTTTATGAAAGCGCAGGGTGGCAATATTGGCAACTCTTTGTGTGAAGACGACCGCCTGGAAACAGCCGTTGACCTGTTGAAAAAAGCAGCCGAAAAAGGCGTGTGCATTCACCTGCCATCGGACTCAGTCATTGCCGATAAATTTGCGGCTGATGCCAATACTTCCAGCGCGCCAAGTAACAACATACCAGCCGGCTGGATGGGATTGGACATTGCAGAAAATGCCTGTGAACAATTTGCCAATTGCATCAAACGCTCCAAAACCATTTTATGGAATGGCCCGATGGGGGTATTTGAGATGGAAAAATTCCAGCATGGAACAAAAGCTATTGCGACCGCGGTGGCAGAAGCTACCCAGGGCGGGGCTTTCTCCTTAGTAGGGGGAGGTGATAGTGTTGCAGCTGTGAACCAGTTCGGTTTTGCCGATAAGGTTAGCTACGTTTCCACTGGTGGCGGCGCTTTGCTGGAGTATTTTGAAGGCAAAGTGTTACCGGGGATTGCGGCAATTAATGAATAATCCTGTAATGTTTTTACAAAACCGGCTACTTATACCACAATTACTTATAAAAACGTAATTTCAAAACAAAATCAAGTCAAATGAGTACAAAAAGTTTAACCCTTATTGTTATTGCTGCTTTAGTACTGCTGATAGGCGGCTGCGGCTGCAGAGGTTATAATGGGTTGGTAACGCAGGATGAGGTGGTTAAGAATACCTGGAATAATGTGCAGAGCGATTACCAGCGACGCGCTGACCTGATCCCCAACCTGGTGAATACTGTAAAGGGAGAAGCCAATTTTGAACAGACCACCTTACAGAATGTGATACAGGCAAGGGCCAGCGCTACACAGATAAAAGTAGACCCCAAGGATCTCACACCGGAAAAATTGCAACAGTTTCAACAGGCGCAAGGCCAGTTGTCACAGGCACTGGGTCGCTTGCTAATGGTGTCTGAAAATTATCCCAACCTTCGTGCAAATGACGCCTTCCGTGGGCTGCAGGCACAACTGGAAGGTACAGAGAACAGGATCAAGGTATCACGCAATGATTTCAACAAAGCTGTTGCAGACTATAACGTACAGGCACGTTCCTTTCCCATGAATGTACTCGCCGGTATGTTTGGTTTTAAAGTGAGGGAAGGATTCAAAGCCGAAGCCGGTGCAGAAAAAGCGCCTGAAGTAAAATTCTAATAGATATCCATGCTGGGACTGTTCAGAAAAAAACCTGTTGACTACTTTTCTGCCGAAGAAAAGAAAAGTGTTGTAGATGCAATACAACGGGCAGAGAAACGTACCAGTGGTGAAGTGAGGGTATTTATAGAAAGCCGCTGCCGTTTTGTGAATCCATTACACAGGGCCTATGAGATTTTTCAGGGACTGAAAATGTACGAAACAGACGCCCGTAATGCAGTGTTGGTGTATGTAGCCATGAAAGACAGGCAGCTGGCTGTTTATGGAGATGAAAACATTCACAAAAAAGTAGGTGAAACATTCTGGAATGAAGAAGTACAGAAAATGCTGCATCACTTCAACCGGAGTAATTATGCCGAAGGTATCGCGCAGATAGTAGATGAAATCGGAGAGGCGTTGGCCCAACACTTTCCATATGACGAAAATGGCGACAAGAATGAGTTGCCGGATGATATCGTATTCGGAAAATAAATGAAAGCCCTGTTCCGGATCAAAAGGAACAGGGCTTTTCAATAACCAATAATGAAGAAATTCCTATTTGTACTTATTGCTGTATTCATTGGCCTGCCGGCGCTGATGGCACAGGATATTCTTCCCAAGCCTAACCCGCCCAGATTAGTGAACGATGCGGCGAACGTACTGTCGCCCGAACAAAAAGCAATACTGGAGCAGAAATTAACTGCCCTCGACGATAGTACTTCCAACCAGATAGCCGTTGTACTGGTCAAAACGCTGAATGATTATCCTATTGAAGAATATGCCGTAAAACTGTTCCGCAATTGGGGTATCGGCAACAAGAAAACAAACAATGGTGTTTTACTCATTGCGGCTATTGACGACAGGAAGATACGTATTGAAGTAGGGTATGGACTGGAAGGAGCCATCCCCGATATTACCACTGCCAGCATTATTCGTAATGATATTGTTCCCAATTTCAAAGAAGGCAACTATTACCACGGGATCGACCAGGCGGTTGAATCAATTACCAAAGCTGCAGCAGGAGAGTATAAGGTAAAACGCGACAGGCAAAGTAATAAGAGCAGCGGTGGCTCCATCATTACCTTTCTCATTATCCTTGCTGTTGTAATCATACTTGTGGCAGGCGGCGGCGGAGGTGGTGGTGGAATGATGAGCAGAAGAGGATATGGCGGCATCGCTAATGCAGTACTGCTGTCTACTTTATTAGGTGGTGGCCGTAGTAGCGGCGGCGGTTGGGGAGGCGGTGATGGAGGCGGCGGCTTTGGCGGCTTCGGCGGCGGAAGCAGCGGCGGCGGTGGCGCCAGCGGCAGTTGGTAATAAGCTAATAGTAATTTTATTGGTATGGATAAACGATTACGCTTCCTTTGTTTGTTTATTTTAGCCGCTGTTCATATGGGTCTCGCGCAGCCCCCCAAAGGATACAAATGGACAAAAGACGGGAACGGTTATTTCGCCGTAGAAAACGGAGAGATCATAAAGTATGAACTGCCTGCGTTCAGCAGAACAGTCATTGCTTCAAAAGAAAAACTGACGCCCAACGGTGTATCCGCGCCAATCAGTATCCGCAACTTTTTCTTTTCAGAAGATGATCAACAGGTATTGATCTATAATAACAGTAAAAAAGTATGGCGTTATGATACGCGTGGCGATTATTGGTTGTTGAACCTCGCTACCGGCCAGCTGAAACAATTGGGAAAAGGGCGGCCTGTATCTTCACTCATGTTTGCCAAGTTCTCTCCTGATGGCAGGAAAGTGGCTTATGTAAGCAATTATAACCTGTATGCAGAAGATATCGCAACAGGCAGGGTTACAAAACTTACTGCAGGAGGTTCACGTAAATTGATCAATGGTACGTTTGACTGGGCCTATGAAGAAGAATTCTTTTGCAGGGATGGATTCCGCTGGAGTCCCGATAGTAAAAAGATCGCCTACTGGCAGATAGATGCATCCCGGACAAAGGATTACCTGATGCTCAACAACACGGACTCAATTTACCCATTTGTTATTCCGGTTGAATATCCGATTGCCGGCGAAGCACCATCGCCTTTTAGGATTGGCGTCATCACTATCTCCACTGCCACAACAAAATGGATGAACATTCCAACAGACCCGGTATTACAATCCTATGTACCCCGGATGGAGTGGGCGGCCAACAGCAGCCAGCTGATTGTTCAGCACCTGAACCGCAGGCAGAATGAAAGCAACCTGTTGCTTTGTGAAACTGCAACCGGCTCTTCACATACCATTTATACGGAGAAAGAAACAGCCTGGATAGATATTCTTCCTTTGTGGGATGATGATTATGCCTATGGTGGCTGGGATTGGCTGAATAAAGGACAAGAATTTTTATGGGCGGGCGAAAAAGATGGCTGGCGTCATTTATACCGTATCAGCCGGGATGGGAAAAAAGAAACACTGATCACTAATGGTCATTACGATGTGATGGACATTAGTTCTGTTGACGAGAAAAACGGGTATGTCTATTTTTTCGCTTCACCTGAAAATGCCACACAAAAATATTTATACCGCACAAAATTAGATGGCAGTAATGCTGCCGAACGTTTAACACCAAAGAATCAGCCGGGTACACATGATTATGAAGTGTCGCCAACAGGAAAGTTTGCCATGCATAGCTTCTCTAACTATTATACACCACCAGCCAGTGAATGGATATCATTACCCGAACACAAGGCATTGACCGATGATAATGTACATGATGCCCTGGTCAAAGCCGATAAGCGCAACTCAAACATTGAGTTCTTTACAGTAAAGACAACAGAAGGAATTGACATGGATGCCTGGATGGTAAAACCGGCGAACTTCGATCCCGCTAAAAAATACCCGGTGGTATTCCTGGTGTATACAGAACCATGGGGACAAAACGTAAAAGATCAATTTGGTGCCACCCATAACGGCCTCTATAACGGTGATATGGCAAAAGACGGATATCTCTATATTTCTATTGATAACCGGGGCACCCCAGTGCCAAAAGGAAGGGAGTGGCGTAAATCTGTATACCGGAAAATAGGGTTGGTCAATATCCGCGACCAGGCACTGGCTGCACAGGAAATACTTAAATGGCCCTTCGTAGATGCTTCACGCGTTGCTGTATGGGGATGGAGCGGTGGCGGTTCAGCCACACTCAATCTTATGTTCCAGTACCCCGAAATTTATAAAACGGGTATTGCGGTAGCAGCTGTCGGCAACCAGTTAACGTACGACAATATCTACCAGGAAAGATACATGGGGCTGCCCCAGGAGAACCGCGAGGATTTTGTAAAAGGCTCTCCCATTACCTATGCTAAAAACCTGAAGGGACATCTGCTATATATTCATGGCACCGGTGATGATAATGTGCACTACAATAATGCAGACATGCTGATCAACGAACTAATTGCCAATGGGAAACAGTTTCAGCTAATGAGTTATCCTAACAGGGCCCATGGTATCTTTGAAGGAAAGGGAACTAGAGAACACTTGTCAAGGTTATATACAGACTATCTTAAAATGTACTGCCCCCCTGGAGCAAGGTAACTGGTAGTTGCCAAATCAGAAATCTTCAAATCAGAAATCACCAAATCTTCCACTTCAGTTGTCCTGCTTGGTGAACATATTCTTTTTTACATCATGCCATACCTGGTCCAGGCTTCTTCCATCGTCTACCCAGGTCGAAAGGTACTGGTGCATGTTCTCGTACTGGTTCCGCGATGCGGTTGCAAAAAAGTCTTTGATGAAGCGGCTGTCCTGGTCGAAAGCGCCCTGTCCGTATATTTCTTTGATGGCCAGTTCGCGTTCGTGCTCTTTCTGGATGGTTTCTTTTTCCAGCACCTCGCGCAGTCTCACTTTTTCATCGTAAGAGCCGGTGGGCAACAATGTTTTACCGATTACTGGCATGAGTTCAATCAGCATCAGCAGGCTTACCAGCAGATAGTAACGGAAAGCAACCGCCGTATTGTTTTTAACCAGGTTGTTGAGCGCTTCAATGCGTGTGATGAAACCGTCGTTCAGCAGTGATTCAAAAGCACGCTGCTCGTTTTGGATACTGACATCTATAGCATGCAGGGAACTGTCTGTCATCCTGAGCTGGGGTTGCAGCTGTGATTGCATTTGCTGGTATTCAGTATCCAGTTTGAGGTATTCGCCCTGTTTTGCTTTGGCCACATCTTTCAATCCGGTCCTTTTGCTGCCGCCTGTACCATCGGTTTCCGAAATGAATGCCTGCCTGGCCTGGCTCACTTCATTGTATTTGGCGGCCAACTGTTGTTCCAGTTCATTTTTTGAGCGGAGGAGCGCTGCACGTGAAACCTGGTAAACAGAGTCTTGCCGCGTTCTTTTTTCTTTTTTCCGCTGTTCGTTGTCGAGTGAAGCCTGCACATGGATTTCCTTATCGAAGAGGTACAGCAGGGCAGGTTGTGCCATAAAAATACCAATGGTGATCGCCAGCAGTCCCCGGAAAGCCAGTGGAATGAATTTGCGTTTGTTGCTACGGGTAATACCCTTGATCAGGGCCCTGTCGATCGAAAGAATGATACAACCCATGAAAATGCCCAGTAAGCAGGCTGCGAAAAAGCTGGAAGTAACGGTACTGAAGAAATAGGTCCAGGCAAACGTAGCAAAAAGCCAGGTGCCCAGCACGCTCATTCCTACAATGGCATACCGGTTCCGGTCAATCACACAATCCCTGATCAGTTCTTCTTCGGCTGTGGCCAACCACCACAGAAAGCGATTCCATTTGCTCGGGGCATTCGTTCCCCTATGGACAATGGGGGTTGTCTTTTCCTGCATAATAAAGGTTTGAAGCAAAAAAACGGCTGAAGTAGGGGAATACCAGGTTGAAGTCGGAACGATAAAGGAACGATTTAAAACTGGTACAGCCCGTGTAAAAAGCCGTTTTAAAGCTATTTTAACGGATTATAACACCGAAAACCCCCAGTTTTGAATCCATACCATACCTTTGCCGCTCAATAAAAGTTACTATGAAGACGGATAAGAATACGGTCATTGGATTCATCTTGCTGGGAGTGCTGTTTTTTCTTTTTTTCTGGTACAATAGCAAACAACAGGCCACATTAGTGGAAGCTAAGAAAAAACAAGAAGATTCCCTTGCCCGCGTTGCGGCCAGCAGGATCAAACCACAGGACACAGTATTGGCACGGCTCGATTCATTGAGGAGGGATTCCGTTTCAAGGGTATCTGCTGCCGGCGATTTCACTACCGCCGCCATCGGCACCGAACAATTGGTGACAGTTGAAAATGAGGTCGTAAAAGTAACCTTCACAAATAAAGGCGCACAGGTAAAAAGCGTAGAGCTGAAGCATTACAAATCTTCAGATGGGAAACCCGTCATCCTGGCATCTCAAAATGCAATAGGCTATGGTGTGAATACGGCTGCAAACCAGTCTGCACAATCATCCGATTTATATTTTACAGCTGCAGCACCGGTTACCAATACCGATGGCAGCCAGGCTGTTAATTTCACCCTCAGTGCAGCTAACGGACAAAGCATTATGCACCACTATGTCCTCCGCAAAGATGCATACATGATCGACTGGAACATTGTAATGACAGGTGCCGATAAGTTGTTAAACCAGGGTACGCTTAACCTGCAGTGGCGTACAGCAACCTTCCAGCAGGAAAGGACTGCAGTGTACGAAAGACAGATGTCGAATATCTGTTTCTCTGAAGGCAATGATTTTGACTATATCTCGGCCAAGAATGAAAGAAAGTTTGAAAAACCTGTGCAGTGGTTAAGTGTGGTGCAGCAGTTCTTCAATACTACATTGGTTGCAAAGAACGGCTTTAACGGCGGGCAGGTAAAATGGGAACGTAAAACTGATTCCAGCAATGTCTTAGCCAGTGCTGAGGCAGACCTCCAGGCAAAGTTGCCTGTTGCAGCTTCAGTAACGGTTCCGTTCCAGTTGTATTTCGGTCCAAGCGATTACAGTATCCTGAAAAAGCAGGCACCGGAAATGGATAAGATCGTGAACCTTGGAAGGGACATGTATTCCTTCGTACGTCCGATCAACAAATTCATCATCATGCCGGTATTTGATTTTTTTGCCGGTTTTGTAAAGAACTATGGCTGGGTAGTGTTACTGCTCACTTTATTCATCCGGCTGGTTACCTCTCCCTTAACCTATAGCAGTTACCTGAGCGGTGCTAAAATGAAAGTACTTCGCCCGGAATTGGATGGGATCAAAAAGAAGTTTGGAGATGACCAGCAGGGTTTTGCCATGGAGCAAATGAAACTGTTCCGGGAAGCAGGCGTGAATCCTTTGGGAGGATGTATCCCGGCCCTATTGCAGATACCTATCTTCTTCGCCCTGTATAGTTTCTTTAACTCCAATATTGCATTACGCGGGCAGTCCTTCCTTTGGAGCCAGGACTTGTCGTCCTACGATGTCATTGCAAAACTGCCTTTTAATGTGCCGCTTGGTTTTGGAGACCATATCAGCCTGTTTACTATTACAGCTGTGATTACAAGTTTCCTTATCTCTATCTACAATATGAGCATGACGCCAACGCAGGATAATCCTATGATGAAGTATATGCCCTATATATTTCCCTTCATGTTATTGTTCATATTTAACAGGCTGCCATCGGCATTAACTTGGTACTATACGGTGTCTAACCTGATCACATTGGGATTGCAATTTGTGATACAGAATTATATCATCGATCATGATAAGATACTGGCTAAAATAGAGGCGAAGCGCAAAGCGCCAAAAACCAAAAGTAAGTGGCAGAATAAATATGAGGATATGATGGAAAGCCAGAAAAAACTGCAGGAACTGAAAGACAAGACCGCAAAACGGAAGTAATAAGGTTTTATTATCATTGGCATGGAATTTACTATATTATCTTAAAATAGTAGGCACATGAAAGCGTTTATACTATTGACAGGGTCCCTGTTTTTAACCATAATGAACAGTACTGCACAGCAAAGGGTAGTGGCTGAGTGTACACTTATTTACCACATCAGCGCGGAAGATGCCGGAACAGATAAAGAGAGCGCCGAGTCTTTCAAATCAAGCGTTAAAACAGTTTATATCAAGGGAAATAACAGTCGCACAGACCTTGTAAGCCCTGTATTTACGCAATCCATGATCTATGACAAGGGTACGGCCAGTGCGGTGATATTAAGGGAGTTTGGTAACAACAAACTCATGACGAAACTGGATCATGCCAAATGGATGATTGCAAACAAGCTGTATGAAGGAATGACCGTCAGTTACGTTAATGAAGCAAAGACCATACTGGGCTATGAGTGCAAAAAAGCAGTGCTGCAGTTAAAGGATGGCACTTCTTTTACTTTGTACTACGCCACTACTATCATTCCTTCAGTGAAAGAGTTTGAATACCAGTTTAAGGATATCCCCGGTTTTGTACTGGAATATGAATCAAAGGAGGCAGACGGTAAAAGAATTAAGTATACCGCTACAAAGATCAATATGAGCCCTGTACCGGTTTCGAAATTCGATATTCCCACGAGCGGCTACAGGTTGCTGGATTAAGCCATTCATTCCATACAATTGTTGATGCAAAAGCACAACTAAGCCACTTTGCCTGCTTGTTAAAAAAAATTAGTTAAAAGAAAAAGGAGAACCAAAGGTGTTCTTAATGATGATCAGGAGGTACAGGTGTTTTGAACTTGGGCACCTTTACTTTGAATTTGTACGGATAGATATACGTGGTGTTGCCATTATCATACTTCAGCATAGAACTTACTTCAAGTCCGTCCTGCATTTCTTTGGCGGACTGTAATTGTGTTCCTTTAAACTGGAGGTTGGACTTAAGGGAAGAATAGGATAAAGACTTATGTGATAATGCACTGAGGTTTTTCAGCGAATATTTACTATTGGTTTTTGTCCTTTCATCAGTGATACCTGTAAACGAATAAGCAGCAAAGACCGCCTGTACACCCACTGTTAGTATGGCTGCAAGGAAGAATTTCTTAATATGAAGCTGCATAAGCATTTTAACAAAAGTAGACATTTCCAGGAAAAAAACAATTATGATTTTATTAACTATAACGTAAACAGGCCAAAAAAGTTACCCGAAACTTGGAAAAGAATGATTTTTGTCCTACATTAGGAAAACCAATAGACAGATGAGAGAAAACCCGTATCGCGAAGATCGTGAGGAACTGAAGGAGCTATTGAAACAATACCAGAACCTCAGACAGGGCCGTAGTCACAGTTTCCTCGAGGAAGAGGCTTTTGAAAGGATTATCGATTATTTCGACGATAAAGATAACCTCCCCGAAGCCCTGGAAGCCGCAGAAACCGGCCTGGAACAATTCCCCTATTCTTCTCAATTAATGATCAAAAAGGCAGACCTGCTACTGGCTACCCGTAAGTACCGGGAAGCGCTTGATGTGCTGGAAACAGCCGAATTGTACGACAGCAACGATGTAAACCTCTACATCCTTAAAACAGATGCTTACCTGGCGCTTGACCAGCAATCCAAAGCTGTTGAACTGCTCGAAGCAGCTTTACAGCTTTTTGAGGGGGAGGAGAGACTAGACCTGTTGTTCGAACTGGCTGATGTCTATGACGATTATGAGGAATTCGACAAAGTATTCGATTGCCTGAAGCTGATCCTGGAAGAGGAGCCTAATAATGAAGAAGCGCTGTATAAGATCTGTTTCTGGACTGATTTTACCGGACGCAATGAAGAAAGTATCCGTTTACACCAGCAGATCATAGAAGATTACCCTTTCAGCGAGCTGGCCTGGTTCAACCTTGCAGCCGCTTACCAGGGACTTAAACTATACGAAAAAGCAATTGATGCATACCAGTATGCTGTTGCCATTGATGAGAAATTTGACTATGCTTACCGTAACATGGGCGATGCTTACCTCCGCCTGAGAAAATACAAGGAAGCGATTGAGGTATTGGAGAAGGTGCTGGAACTGACCAGGCCGGAAGATGTTATCTATGAAGCCATCGGCCATTGTTACCACCGCATGAATAATTATGCGCAGGCAAGGTTCCATTATAAAAAAGCGGTGCACCTGAATCCGGACGACAGCAAGTTGCACTATAAGATCGCAGTTACTTATATGCTCGAAGAACAGTGGCAGAGTGCGGTAAAGCAATTAGAGAATGCAATGCGTATACATCGTTCCGTGCCTGAATATAACTTAGCCATGGGTGAATGTAAAATGAACCTTAACCAGTTTAAAGATGCCATTCAATATTTCGGTACCGTTGTTCGTCATAAAACAAGAAATGTAGCAGGATGGGAAGCGTTGATCCGCTGCCTCATTAAAGCATCTTTTTACGACGAAGCCATAGAACAGTGTAAAGCAGCAATGAAGGCAACCGATGGCAAACCGGTGTTCCTTTTTTATTACAGTGCTGTGCTTTTTATCCAGGGAAAAAGCAAAGAAGCCCTGCTGAAACTGGAATCAGCTATGGAACAGGCGCCGCGGCTGCTGAAAAAATTTGTTGAACTTAACCCGTCTATACTGCAAAATAACCAGGTGGTTGATATCGTGGCCCGTTATAAGAAGGGCAAAAAAATATAGTTTCCTTTATTCTTCTCAGAAAAGGCAGGCGACACAAGTCGCGTGATTAACTTATTTTTGCCGCCGATAAAAGCTAAAACAACAGTAAATGAATTTTAATCTGACGCAGATACCCACCCGTACGCAGCAACCACGCAGCTCCGGGGTAACGATGGTAATGGACAAGGGACTTAGCATTAATGAGGTACATAATTTTATGGCCGTATCGGGGCCGCATGTGGATATTGTTAAATTAGGCTTTGGAACTTCTTTTGTTACGCCCAACCTGCGGGAAAAACTGGAAGCCTATCAATCTTATAATGTCCCAATTTATTTCGGGGGCACTTTATTCGAAGCTTTTTTAGTCCGTAACCAGTTCGAAGATTATATTGCTGTATGCAAGGATTACGGGATCAGTTATATGGAAGTGAGCGATGGTTCTATCAGCATACCGCATGCTGAAAAATGCGGATACATTGAAAAGTTAACAAAGCATGGTACTGTGTTGAGCGAAGTGGGAAGTAAGGATGCGGCGCATATCATTCCACCATACAAATGGATTGAACTGATGCGCGCAGAACTCGAAGCAGGATCATCCTATGTAATTGCCGAAGCACGCGAAGCAGGTAATGTGGGCATTTACCGCGGTACCGGGGAAGTAAGGGAAGGATTGGTACAGGAGATCCTGACACAGATACCTGAAGAAAAAATATTATGGGAAGCGCCGCAAAAAGCGCAACAGTTATATTTTCTTGAACTGATAGGCTGCAATGTAAACCTGGGCAATATTGCACCATACGAAGTGATTGCGCTGGAAGCAATGCGTGTGGGCTTACGTGGCGATACCTTTGATCTTTACCTTGATAAAGCGTAATCCAGACTATGCAACGCTTTGGACTGATAGGGTACCCGTTAACGCATTCTTTTTCTCAAAGATTTTTCACTGAAAAGTTTGCACAGGAAAAGATTACAGATGCTGTCTACGAAAATTTCTCACTAAAAGATATGGATGAGCTGCACCAGGTGCTGCGGCAGCATGCTGACCTGTGCGGACTGAATGTTACCATCCCTTATAAAAAACAGGTACTCGCTTTTTTAACAGACGCTTCCGATGCTGTGCAAAAAATGGGGGCCTGTAACTGCATTAAAATATCCGGAGGTAAACTTTTCGGGTATAATACGGATGTATTCGGATTTGAAAAATCACTCCTTCACTTTTTGCAACCACATCACCGTAAGGCTTTGATATTAGGCACAGGAGGCGCTTCTGCTGCGGTTGAATTTGTATTGCAAAAACTGGGTATTGATTACCTGTTTGTCTCAAGAACAGCTGCTGAAAATGCCATCAGCTATGCAATGCTGGATGAACAGGTGATGGCAACCCATCAACTCATCATCAACACCACACCATTGGGCATGTACCCTAAAGTGGAGGATTGCCCGGCAATCCCTTACCAATACCTTACAGCACAGCACCATTTGTACGACCTGGTTTACAATCCTACCGAAACAAAATTTTTAATGCATGGCAAACTACAGGGTGCTACCATCCAAAACGGAGAGGAAATGCTAGTATTGCAGGCGGAGGAGAGCTGGCGAATATGGAATGAGGAAATGTAGGATTTGAGATGCGGGATTTAGGATTGGGGGTCTAAGGTGACTCCGAATTTTTTCAATACTTCAGGGGGGACCGGCACTTTTTTCTTCGTGGTATAATCAAAACATAGCATGCCTGTTTTGGCTTTTCCAGCAAGTATGGTGTCTTCTCCGGTCAGTAATTCGAGCTTATAAAAGAGGTCAAAGCCTAACCTGTCAAAATCAGCAGCGGCAACAGAAATTTTTACCGTATCTCCATAACCAAGCTCTCTTTTGAATGCTACCACCGCATCGGCCATGATCAGGCCATAGCCGGCGAAGCTGAGTTCAGAGTAACCGTGTGCATGTAAGAATTGCTGGCGTGCTTCCTGGATGAGCGACAAAAAAGTATCGTTCCCTACATGTCCCCCATAATTAAGGTCGGTAATGCGGATGGTCATGCGTGTTGAAAACTCAAATATTTCGGGGAGTGTTATTTTAATGCGGTTCATATACTTTGTTGATTCAGGAAATCAATGAGTCTGGCTACCGCTTTCTTCCGGTGGCTGTATTTGTTTTTTTCTTCGATACCCATCTCGCCAAATGTTTTTTCAGCGCCATCTGGTATAAATACCGGGTCATACCCAAATCCATCAGAACCTTTCTGCGCAGCAGTAATCTTACCTGTACAGGTACCTTCAAACTGGTATTCTTTATTATTCAGGATGAGAGAGATGACTGTACGGAATTGTGCAGACCTGTCAGCATGCCCTTCTAAATTTCGCAACAATTTGATAATGTTCTGCTGAAAATCCCTGCCATCCCCTGCGTAACGTGCGCTTTTCACACCCGGCTCGCCGTTTAATGCGGCAACTTCAAGTCCGGTATCTTCACTAAAACAATCTTGATTTGTTAAGCGATGGATGGTTTGTGACTTCTCAGTAGCATTGGCTTCTAATGTAGGGTGGGGTTCAGGGATATCGATGTCAATCCCTGCTTCCTGTAAGGTGATAATATTGAAACGGGAGCCGATGACGGACCGGATCTCTGTTACTTTGTGCTGGTTATTGGTGGCAAAAACAAGTGTTGGGATCATATGTTAAACATCTTTTTCAAACTGAGCCATAATTTACTTTTCTCTAACCTGGCTTCCTGGCTATTTCCTGCTATTACCGGCAGGGATGGCGCCACTAAAAACTGGCATTGGTCGTACTGTTGTACCTGGTAATGAGGCACCATAAATGGCAGTTGCACCTGCTGTGTGGTCACATCAAACAGTAGCAGGTGGCGGGGCAGCAGCTGCTCTTTCAGGTAACTGTAAGCAACGGGTTCATTGTGCAGGTTAACAATGGCAACATCTCCCAGGTTGAGTTTACAGGCGCCCAAGATGGAAGACAGGAATTGTAACGATTCATCTCCCAGGAAAACAGCCCCCTCGTCTTTTACTACTATCGTAATATTTTTGCCGTTATTGCCGAGGTACCATTGCCTGGGAGCTGGCTGGCCTGGGGGTGGGGATATTGTATCGCCCAATACCACTAAGCTGTTCCTGTAAAGGTCGGCTATCACAAACCCGGGTAACTGTATCTTTTTTTCGCTCATTGTACTGGAGATCGATATTAACGATTGTTAGTTTTTATTTTTTTCGTTTCTTTGTGTCAAATATAAAACTATGACAGCAGCACCCGAGATAAACATCACAAAAGTAGAGACGAGTAAGCTGAATAGCATGAGCCTGGAAAATATTCCCTTTGGCCGTTATTTTTCTGATCACATGCTGGAAGCTGATTATGAAAATGGGGAGTGGAAAAATGTAGAGATCAAACCTTACCAACCCTTATTGTTTGAACCATCGCTGGCTACTTTCCATTATGGACAGGCGATTTTTGAAGGCATCAAAGCATACAGAAATGACGAGGGGGATGCATTCATCTTTCGTCCCTATGACAACTTCAAAAGATTTAATAAGTCTGCTGAAAGGATGTGTATGCCGGCAGTACCTGAAGACATATTCATCGAAGGTATGCGCCAGTTGATAGCGCTGGATAAAAGCTGGATACCCGCCCAGAAAGATCACTCTTTGTATATCAGGCCATTCATGATTGCTACCGATATGCTCCTGGGAGTAAGGCCATCTGAAACCTACAAATTCATCATCATTCTGAGCCCAACCGGGCCTTATTTCGCTGCTCCTATGAAGATCAGTGTTGAAGAAAGGTATACGCGCGCAGCACCGGGTGGTGTAGGCTTCTCAAAAAATGCGGGGAATTACGGTGGTAGTATGATGGCAGCGAAACAAGCCAACAAATCAGGTTATGACCAGGTACTGTGGACAGATGCTTTTGAGCACAAATGGCTGCAGGAAGTGGGTATGATGAATGTATTTTTCCTGATCAATGGCGTAGCTGTTACCCCGTCACTGGAAGAAGGCACCATTTTGCAGGGTGTTACCAGAGACAGTGTGGCCACACTGTTGGAGGAAGCTGGTATTAAAGTGGAAGAGCGCCGGATCAGCATAGATGAGCTGATAGCGGCGCACAAAGCGGGACAATTACAGGAAGTATTCGGAACGGGTACTGCCGCCACTATATCATTTATCAAAGAACTGAAGTACAAGGATTATGTCATGCAGTTTGATGTAGACAGCTGGAAAATTGCGCCTTCTATCAGGCAGCAATTGAACGATATCCGCGACAGTAAAGTTGCTGATACACATAACTGGATGTTTAAAATCTGATTGGTTACTCCAATAATCATTACTGCCTGTAAGTCATCTTACAGGCAGTTTTGTTTGCTAATCATTGGTCTCAGGATTTTATTATTTTTTGCACCGCCACCTGGTTACCGCACCTTACTTCAATAAGATAAATTCCACCGGGCAGGTCTGCAACAGGAATTGTACAGGTTCCTTCTTTTTGAAAACCGAGGTTAAAAGATTTCATAACTATACCATTGATCCCGCTGATTGTAAGCACCGTGTTACCTGGTTCTGTGGCGGTAAAACCAACAGCTATCCTGTCTGTTGCAGGTACGGGTCCTGCAGTAAGTGTTATTTTTGCCGGTATATGAATTATGGTAGCAGGCTCTTTTTTTGAGCCCCTTATCTCAAAACGATGATTGCCCTGGCTGGCAGTATCTGTAGTGACAGAGAAATAATAACTGCTGTCTTTTTCCAACGACTGCCACCTGCCTAGATACTTATCGTGTAAAAACAATTTGATCTGTTTAGGCAAACGCATACTGGCAACCCTGATACTGAATGCACCATGCAGGTTGGCATGGATCCCGAGTGGAATAATGGTATGTTCATGCATTGGTCTTGCATCTGCTGATAACAGGTGTTTATCAGCGCTAAAGCTGTAGAGGTTAACATCCGGATTCATTAGTTTTTCTGCATCCATTTTATCCCTGCTGTCGCGGGCACTATCTATATGGAAGAGTAAGATCCTGTCCCAGAAAATACTGTCATTTTCCAGCCTTAATTCAAGGTGATAGTTGTCTTCTATCATACCCTGCTGGCTGGCTGTTAATTTATTGACGAGTTTACAGTTTTCGGTAAACAACAGGCTGTTGCTGACCCATGCATTTGTTTTTACAAAAAATGCAGCAAAAGCAGGAACCATAGCGCGACTTTTAAAAGGTATGGAAGTATAGCCTCCGTTAGTGCCCTGTTGTGCGTCCCATATCCAGTAATAATTGCCAATGCCACTGCTTTTTGTTGCCAGAGAGGGGTCAATAGGACACGGGTAAGGATTACCAGCAAGACGATAGCCTGTATAGGGTCTGCCCGGAAAATTGATTTCCTGGTCGCCCTGGTTTACCGGCCCGGATAATTGCAAGATGGTGGGGGTGCTGCTTCGAGCCATCAACCTGATGCCCTGATGCCTTTCCCAGTCATTGATCCCGGTATTATTGGTATGCGTAAAAGGGATCCATGCATTTGGATGGTCAAAAGAGAGATAACTGGCTTCCTCATCGTAGTGAAAGACAACTGGAGCGTTAGCAATTGCTGTGGTCAGTGCTGCAAGCCCTATGCCAGTTGCAAAAGGGTGCCCTGATAAATGGGAAATGTTTTTCCCGCCGGGTATTTGATGCGCTATGCAGATATTTCCGGTAATGATACTGCCAACAGCGGAAGGGCCGATGCGTGCGTTGCTTTTTAACGTGAGATAATTATTGGTGATGAATTTGCCCCTGTTGATAGTGAGTATGCCGGTAAGGGCAAGGCGGTTGTCTAAAGTGACGCTGCTTTTATTATTTAAACAAAGGTTCCTGACAGTACCGCCTGCGAAAGCGGCTGCAGGAATTAGCTGAGACGCTGTGCCATTGAATTCGAGGCTGCCATTAGTTGCATCAATACTGCTATCAGCGAGTATGCTTCCCTTGATTTGCAGGAGACCGGTTACAGTAAGGTTAGTACCTTTTAAAATACTTAACCGGTTGCATACGCCGGTCTCGTGTATTTGTGGAAGATGGGGAGTGCCGGCAGCAATAACAACATCCGTAGAAGCTACAGGAACATGACCACCACACCAATTGCTGCCCGTTTGCCAGTCCTCATTGGTATTTCCCAGCCAGATGCCATTTGTTGCAACAGTTACGCTGAGCGCCTGTGAAGTGTCTGCACAGGCGCCTGATGAAACTATTCTTCTAAACCAGGTGGTGACAGCTGCGGATTCAGGTGCATAATCTTGTAATGAGTGGTTGCCACCAGCGATCACAAAACCATTGTCAGCGTTAACAACAGAAGATTCCCATCGATAGGCATAGCTATTGGTACCCCCTGAAGGCAACGTGCCCAGGAGCATGGCGGGTTTTCCACCCATGCAAACCAATTGTGGGGAATCAATTTGATTATGGTTAATAGCCTGTATAACTGTTATATGAATGGTGATAACGGATGTATTGACACCGTCAGAGATCTGGATCAAAAAAGGGTCATCACCATAGAAACCTGGCGAAGGCGTATAAGAAAGACCGGAAGGGGTAACGATATGGCCATTAGAGGTTCTGGTTATTGTAAAGCCATTCAGGCTTCCATGTACCGGAGATGCTGCGATACGCCAGGTGAGTGTTTCGCCTGTTTCCTTATCGCTTACTTGCAGGAGGTCATTGAGCGATACCTGTTTTGCATCCTGGCAAACAGCTAAGCCGGTGACGCTGTCTTTTACAAATAAAGGAGCCACTCCATCTATTTTCACCTGGCTTAGTGCGCTGGTATTTTTTAAGACCAGCGCTGCATCATTGCCTGCAGTATCTGTCAGGATGCTGCCATTGAGCGATAGCATGGCATGAAGGGCGATGCCTTTTTTGGCCAGGTCATCAGGTAGGACGGTGTATTGGAATTGCAGGGACATTGTTCCTGATCCACCTATATAAACTACCTGTTTGGCGGTCTTGTCAACCGACAGGACTAAGGAGGGCTTTCCGTTGGTTGTATCCACTAAGAGTACTTTATTGTAGTTGACAATAAAATCGAGCCTGCTGCCATTTTTATAGATACCGGGTGCGGGCCCCGTTACATTGCTGACAGATGGCGTTACTGCATCAATCCGTATATCTTTCAGTATGCCTGCTGTTTTGATCACCAGGATGGCAGGGTTTCCTGCTATATCAGTGATACCTGCGTCATTGAGTGCAAGCGGAGAGTTGAGCCTGATACCGTTGGCAGCCGTTTCCCCGGGTTGAATAATATACCGGAACAACAGGGAATGCGAAGCGCTGCTCCCAACATAAAACGCAGTTTTCCTTCTGGAACCGATGGTTATTGAAAGGGAAGGAGTGCCCATAATAGTATCCACCAGGATGTTTTCGTTAAAATGGACCAGGAAGTCAAGGGTGTCGTTGGCCTTATACAGTTTGTTACCAGGCAGCGTCAGTGCAGTGATGAATGGTTTGTTGGCATCGATGGGATTATTGGGCTGACTGATAGGAGGGGGTGTTTTGCCCAGCCCGGCCCCGGACGCAGAAAAACTAAACTGGTCAATAGCCATTCCGTCATTATTGCCCGGCTCGTTTGCGTCATCCCAGCGAAGCAGTAATGAAGCGCCGTTTTCCCAGTTAATACCGGTAAGATGCCCGGAAACCTGCTGTTGGTGCTCCGGCAGGTTGCCATTTAAGGCGGTGGCGCCTGGGGAAGTGATCACAGATGAAAAATTCAGCGGGGGATGACCTGCCAGTTCCGCCTGATCAATGTTGGTGAAATGGCCGGTCTTATACCTGAATGTCCATGTGTTCACTTTG
>JBHAFM010000103.1:0-21362 GCA_041856175.1 Sediminibacterium sp. | reverse complement strand
GCAACCAGCAGAACCTTGGAACCATCAAAAGCTCTAACCTGTGTACAGAAATCATGGAATATACGGCGCCTGATGAAGTGGCTGTCTGTAACCTTGCATCGCTGGCACTGCCAAAGTTTGTGATTGGTAACAAATTTGATCATGACAAATTATATGAAGTAACTTATGAAGCCACAAAGAACCTCAATAAAATAATCGATTATAACTATTACCCTGTTGAGGAAGCCAGGAAATCCAACCTGAAGCACCGTCCCATTGGCCTGGGTGTGCAGGGGCTGGCCGATGTATTCATCCTCCTGCGGTTACCCTTCGAAAGTGAAGCCGCCAGACAGCTCAACAAAGAAATATTCGAAACCATTTACTTTGCTGCCATGACCGCCAGTAAGGACCTTGCCAAAATAGATGGCCCTTACGAAACCTATGCAGGATCACCGGTGTCTAAAAGCACTTTCCAGTTTGATATGTGGAATGCAGAACCTACGCTGCGTTGGGATTGGTATACTTTGAAAGCTGAAGTGCAGAAATACGGTGTAAGGAATTCATTGCTCGTGGCGCCCATGCCTACCGCCTCTACTTCACAAATATTGGGCAACAACGAATGCTTCGAGCCTTACACCTCAAATATCTATGTAAGACGGGTGTTAAGCGGAGAATTTGTGGTGGTTAATAAGCACCTGCTGCACGATCTGGTGGCGCTCAACCTGTGGAATGATGAGATGAAGAACGAGATCATGCTCCATAACGGCTCCATTCAGAAGATCAGTGGCATCCCTGATGATATCAAAGAAATATATAAAACCGTTTGGGAAATAAAACAAAGGGCAATTATAGATATGGCTGCCGACAGGGGTGCATACATTTGCCAGTCGCAATCACTGAATCTTTTTGTAGATGCACCTACGACAGCAAAACTCACTTCTATGCATTTTTATGCATGGAAGAAAGGATTAAAAACGGGAATGTATTATCTGCGCACAAAAGCAGCATCACAGGCGGTACAATTCACCGTGGAAAAACAAGGTGGTAAATCCGTAGAGCCGCTGATCGACACGCATCATTTGTCTGTTGTGGAAGCAGTGGATAGTGCCATCGAAGACAAATCATTGAACGGCGGCACCTGCAGTATGGAAGATGGATGTGTAACCTGCAGTGCATAGGAGATGACAGTATGCCATCTCTCGCTATAAAGCGTATCTTTACTGCAAGAAAATAGTGTGTTCTACTATGTACAACTCCCTAGAAGCCTGTTTACTGGATCTTGAAAAGTATGGCCATCTTGTAAGGGTAAGGGAAGAAGTGGATCCTTATCTTGAAATGGCGGCGATTCATCTGAGGGTACACGAGGCAGGCGGGCCGGCTTTGCTATTTGAAAAAGTAAAGGGTTCACGTTTCAGAGCTGCATCCAATATCTTCGGAACACTGGAGCGGAGTAAATTTATTTTTCGTGATACACTTGCATTGGTGCAGCAATTGATCGCACTGAAAGGTGATCCCATACAGGCGCTGAAACATCCGTTCAGTTATATTAGAGCGGGACTGGCAGCATCCAAAGCCCTGCCTTTACAAAACCCATGGCAGAAGCCTGTTTTATACGAAGAGGTCAGGCTTTCAGCTATACCACAGGTACATCACTGGGTCAAAGATGGAGGAGCGTTTATTACCCTGCCGCAGGTGTATACAGAAGACGCAGACCAGCCGGGTATCATGAAAGCAAACCTGGGCATGTACCGTATACAACTATCGGGCAATGATTATGTGAAGGATAAAGAAGCAGGACTGCACTACCAGATACATCGCGGTATAGGTGTACACCAGGCCAAGGCTAACAGAAAGGGCATCCCATTAAAAGTAAGTTGTTTTGTGGGCGGACCACCCGCGCATACGATAGCAGCAGTGATGCCTTTACCGGAGGGGATTAGCGAAATGACTTTTGCAGGCGTGCTCGGTGGCAGAAGGTTCCGATACAGGTATGAAGATGGGTATTGTATAAGTACCGATGCAGATTTTGTGATTACAGGCGATGTTTATCCCGACAGGAATAAACCGGAAGGCCCTTTTGGCGATCATCTTGGTTATTATAGCCTCACACACCCATTCCCTGTTATGCATGTGCATAAAGTGTATGCAAGAAAAAATGCCATCTGGCCATTTACGGTTGTTGGACGACCGCCGCAGGAAGATACCAGTTTCGGACAACTGATACATGAAATAACAGGCAACGCCATTCCGCAGGAAATACCCGGGGTAAAAGAAGTACACGCCGTTGATGCTGCAGGAGTGCATCCTTTATTACTCGCCATCGGCAGTGAAAGGTATACGCCCTATATGCCTGTAAAACAACCGGCGGAGTTATTAACTATTGCTAATCATATACTTGGCACAGGACAACTGAGCCTGGCCAAATTTCTTTTTATTACGGCGGATGATACTGCACAATTATCAACGCACAGTGTCCTGGCCTTTATGGAATATCTCCTGGAGCGCATTGACCTGACGCGCGATGTGCATTTCTATACCCATACTACTATTGATACATTGGATTATTCCGGAACAGGACTGAATAGCGGAAGCAAGGTTGTATTTGCAGCATACGGAGATGTAAAACGGACGCTTGATAAAGAAGCCCCTGCTGTTATAAAAGAGCTGCATTCTTTCACCCATCCTTCCATTGCCATGCCTGGTGTATTATGCCTGCAGGCGAAACCTTTTACCACGTATGAAACTGCACAGCAGGAAATAGAAATGCTGAACCAGCAGTTGCAGCTGCACACTGACGCGCTCAACGGCACTCCCTTCATTGTGGTTTGCGATGACGCTGCATTTACCAGTAACAACCTGCGCAATTATCTATGGGTGACTTTTACCCGCTGTAATCCTTCGCATGATATCTACGGCATTGATGCATTCACACTGCACAAACACTGGGGCTGTAAAGGGCCACTGGTGATTGATGCACGGATCAAACCCCATCATGCCCCGGTGCTTGAAAAGGATGCCGCTACTGAAAAAGCAATCAATCGCTTATTTGAAAAGGGAGGAAGCCTTTTCGGTGTCATTGATTAAGAACAAAATGTTTCCCTTTAACTGTGTTTCTTTGTTTGTTGTCCTTTTATTTTTTGAATAGGACCGAAGGGGCCATATTTATGCTGGTGTTGGCTAAAATTATCGGTATAAGGGCCAAAGGGATGATCGATGGGTTTGGATGCAATATTAGGCCAGTCTTCCGGAAAGGATTTCTCCGGTCTGGATCGTGAGTTTACAAAAGCGGCCACATCCCATGCTTCATCGTCGGTCAGTTGTGTAGCCTCATGCGAAGCGCCAAAAGGCATATTGTCTTTGACATAACCTGCAAAGCGGGAGAGCCGATAGAGACCTGCTCCTGTATTATAACTGTGCCGTCCCCATAACGGCGGGTACAGGTAGGTAACGCCATCGGGATTTAATGTGCCCTGTCCATCTGCAGCGTGACAGCGCTGGCATTTGGTTTCATATACAGGTTTACCTTTTTGAGGATCTGCGGCCCGGTTCAGGAATGCCAGTTGCCGGATACCTGAACCAACCGGCTTTTCGCCACTGGAAACATTTTCACCTACCCATTTCATATAGGCGAGAATGGCTTTCATTTCTTTGCTGTTGCTGTCTAATTGGTTTCCGTTCAAACTTCTTTCAAAGCAGTCGTTCACTCTTTGAACAATGGTTTCTACAGCACCACGTCTTTCCCTGAATTTGGGGTAAGTTGAAAAAACACCACTATAGTTGTTACCCCAGGGTTTGGTGCCGGCATCAAGGTGGCAGTTCTGGCAATTCATGCCATTGGTGTGGGTGCGGATACTTCCTTTGGGGCCAAAATAGCGGGCAGTATTGGCAATGAGATCCCTCCCATACCTGATCTCTTTGCCTTCCGGTGTAGAAGGAATCTGGTTGGTATCGGGAGGGACCCAGGCCTCATTATTGCTCACCGGTTGCAATTTTGCAGCAGCCTGCTGTGAGGTATTTTTTTCATGGCAGGCCAGTAAGAGCAGGACTGTAAGGGAGCATGCAACCCTGTACAATGATCCGGTAAAATAGTTGTACATTATTAATTGTGATCGCGATGAATGATCCGTCATTATCCGGCAAAACAATAGCTGCATCCATGTTCCTGTGCACGGCCAACGGCCCATACGCCGGAAGGAACCACCTGTATGCCTGGCAGTAAGCCGGACAGCCAATCTTTTTTAATGACTGCAGCATCCTGGCCCATGCTCTGTGCCAGCGCCGCACTGTATACGGTTATAGCCATATCGCATACGCAAAACATCACACCGCTGTCCTGCAGCTCGTTGATGCCGATAGCTACGTTACCGATGCCGGGTATTTTAAAATCACCTGGTTTTGGCTGCCAGAAAGGATTGCGGGTGGCAGGCACTTTTGTTGCGGGATCATCGGCTTTGAAAACTTCTCCAAATTTGTATTTTTCCCAGATGTGGTTTTCAAATGCATACGGTATGCCGGAGTGCCTTAGCACCACTACCACATTGTTGTCTTTTTCAGGCGTGCCTGTTCCCTGGTTGGTTAATAAAAATACCCTTGGCCAGGCAAATGGAAATACTTCATGCGGACTGGGAACATCGAATACAATGCGGTGTTTGCCCTTGATTTTACTGAACCAGGTGTCAGCCTCGTGCATTTTCTCACCCATATTTCCGTCATGTGCTCCAAGTTTTAGCGGAGGAACCAATGTTGCAATCCCCATTGCTGCGGCACTTGCAGCAATGGTGCCGAGAAAGTTACGGCGGTGAGTGGTTTGCGTAACATCTTTGTTTTTCATATGTTCTGAGTTTTAGTTTTTAGAATAAAGAATATCAGTTGTTGAAATGGATCAAGACCATGATGAGGTATTGCATTCAATACTTTATGCTTTCAGTAAAAACAAAATACTGACAGGCGTAGTTAAGGGGGGATAAAAACGTCTTCTCAGAAGTGCAATTCCATATGAAAAATTGTTGCCGGGCTGTTGGATATTTTAGTCCTGTCGCATTCTATCTCTAACCTAAGGTGTTTCTTGCAGATTTGCAAGTTTGCATATAAACAATGAGATAGTTTAAGCGGATTATTTTATTACAATTAAGCGTATTTTAATTACAGGTCAAATTGTATGCCTTGTGCCAGTGGTAGTTTGGTACTCCAGTTCAGCGTATTGGTTTGCCTGCGCATATAGGCTTTCCAGGCGTCACTGCCGCTTTCGCGCCCGCCACCGGTTTCTTTTTCACCACCGAAAGCTCCGCCGATTTCAGCGCCACTGGTACCTATGTTTATATTGGCAATGCCGCAATCACTGCCGGAATGGGAAAGAAATTGTTCTGCTTCCCGCATGTTCAGTGTCATCATTGCAGAAGAAAGGCCTTGCGGAACGCCGTTTTGCATTGCAATAGCTTCATCAATGGTTTCATATTTCATTAGGTATAAGATAGGAGCAAAGGTCTCATGTTGTACAATGGGCAGTTCATGTGATGCTTCGGCAATGCATGGTTTTACATAACAACCGCTTTCATAACCTTTTCCTTCCAATACACCTCCTTCCGCAATAAAATGAGCACCCTGTTGTTTGCCCTGCTCAATGGCCTGGAGGTAAATGTTTACGGCATCTTTATCAATTAATGGACCTACATGATTGTTGTGGTCTAAGGGATTGCCAACGCGCAACTGGTCATATGCTTTGATCAGTTTTTGTTTGAAGTCTTCATAAACACTTGTATGGATAATGAGGCGCCGGGTAGTGGTGCATCGCTGCCCCGCTGTTCCAACGGCTCCAAATACAGCACCGATGAGTGCCATATCAAGATCTGCATCTTTTGAAATGATTATTGCATTATTACCCCCTAATTCCAGTATCGTTTTGCCCAAACGGGCTGCTACTGCGGCACCCAATGCTTTGCCCATGCGTGTTGAGCCGGTTGCAGAGACCAGGGGGATCTTTGTGTCATTACTGATCCATTCACCCACATGCCTGCCGCCCTGAACAAGGCAGTTAACGCCTTCAGGCACCTGGTTTTTTTTAAAGACTTCCGACACGATCTTTTGTACTGCAATACCACAAAGTGGTGTTTTCTCACTGGGCTTCCATACGGTAGTATTACCGCAAACCCATGCCAGTGCAGCATTCCAGCTCCATACTGCAACAGGAAAGTTAAATGCCGATATGATGCCCACTATCCCTAAAGGGTGCCATTGTTCATACATCCGGTGCATAGGCCGTTCGCTGTGCATGGTGAGGCCATACAACTGACGGGAAAGGCCTACTGCAAAATCGCAGATATCGATCATCTCCTGAACTTCGCCATACCCTTCCTGCAGGCTCTTGCCCATTTCATAGCTTACAAGTTTGCCTAATGGCACTTTATAGAAACGCAATGCATCTCCCACCTGGCGAACGATCTCACCGCGCCGGGGGGCAGGCCACATACGCCATTCTGCAAAAGCCTGCTGCGCTGCGGCAATAACCTGTTCATAAGAAGAAAAATCGGTTGCAGTAACATTGCCGATTTTTTGGCCGTCAACCGGAGAGAAGGCACCTATTTGTTCCCCTATGCTGTTGATCCACTTAGATCCTGTTGAAACACCACAGTTTTGTGCGTTTATTCCTAATTCCTGTAAGAAGTCCATATGGCCTATTTACCGCTAAAGGTACAGATACCGGCAACAAAAAAGGTATCACATCCGTTGAGAACAACCTGTAATACCTTTTTATTATCTAAAACCCTGCATGAAACGCTTCTTCAGCATTTACATGGTAAAATTAAAATAGGCTTAAAGATGCCAAAATTATTTAGGTGAGGAGTGCAATTTTGTCGGGGAATTACTTCGTTTTAGAAAGCATTAACAATTGATCATACACCTGGCTATAGCTGCTGCCAATAGGAATTTCTTTTCCGGTAATCCATAATTTGGTCTTACTGAATTTTTCTATGCGTGCCAGCGGAACAATAAATGACCTGTGCACCCGTACAAAATCTCTTGCTGGTAGTTTTTCCTGGATGCTTTTAAGGGTCATCAGGGTTAAAACAGGAGTAGGCTTGATATATATTTTAATATAATCGTCCAACGCTTCGATGAACTCAATATCCTTCAGGTTAATCTTCATGATCTCATAGTTCACTTTTATGAAGATCGAATTGAGCTGCAGTTCCTGGGAACTGAGAAATTCTAAGTATTCTTTTGCTTTATAAGCTGCTTTCAGAAAACGGTCGTACTCAAAAGGCTTTAACAGGTAATCTACCGCATCTACATTAAAGCCTTCCACTGCAAAATCTTTATAAGCTGTAGTAAACACTACCAAGGGCTTTTCAGAGAGGTTTCTGTAAAACTGAACGCCGTTGATATCGGGCATCTGTATATCCAGGAACAACAGGTCAACAGGATGCTGCCGCAAATAAGCGCTTGCTTCATCAGTGTTTGTGAATACTTTTTCGAGTCTGAGAAACGAAATTTTCCCACAATATTCATTGATCAGTTGTAATGCCAATGGCTCATCGTCTATTGCTATGCAGGTGATCATCAGGTAGTGATTTCCAGGTGAACGGTATAATAATTATCCTTGACAGCAGTATTCAGCTGATGTTTGCCGGGGTACATCAGTTCGAGCCGCCTTTTAACGTTGGTGATGCCGATGCCTGTGTTTTCCAATAATTTGCTTTCCGATGCTACAATAAAGTTAACACAGGAGAACAGTATTTTATCTCCTGCTGTTTTGATGCTGATATTGATGCTCGATGATTCCTTGGTACTTATCCCGTACTTAAATGCATTTTCAACAAAAGGGATGAATAAAAGCGGCGCCACAAGCATAGTGTCAATATCACCTTCCGCTGCAAAATGCAATTGTACTTTATCTGTCAGTCTTACCTGCTGCAGTTCTATAAAGTTATGAATAAATTCAACTTCATTGTGCAATGGTACTAAGTCGCGCTCAGTCTCGGTGAGTATATAACGCATGATAGAAGAGAGCTTCATGACGGCGGGCGCTGTTTTGTCGCTCCTGACAACAGCAAGGGAGTAAATATTATTCAGTGTGTTGAAGAAAAAATGGGGGTTGACCTGCGACTTCAGGAATGACAGTTCTGTATTGAGTTTTTCGTTCTCTGTTTCTTTGCGTGTCTGCTCTGTTTTGAGCCAGCGCTGGGTAACAGAGATGCAGGTGCCTACTGTGAATACCAGGAGAAAGATAACCGTATTATATTGATCTGCTGCACCGCGCATTCCCCGCCTGGGTATATGATTCATTCGGGGTTTCCCCTGGAAAGCGGGATTACGGATGAATTCGTTGTTTTGAGTAATGAATTCAGGTTCTGCAATGATTGAGGCGATCTTGCGGGGTACAATTAAAAAAAAAGTCAGGCAGATTGCGATGGAAACGGCAAACCACAGCCATTTTTCATGTACCAATAACCTGGGGATCAGTATCAGCGTATTCAGGTAATAAAACAGGATAAGGAATACATTGTTACAGATGATGGTTGCGAGCATGTGGTTACTCATGCTAAATTCACGCAGTCTCGGAAAAAAAACCAGGTAGGGTAGAAAGAAGAAACAGGCCCATGCCGCAACATGGGCTATGACTGTTACTATTTTTTTATTATTCATTTTATCAAATCTATCCAGACAACTGTCTCCCGACGGAACAATTTGGGTGAAATCTCCTCTCTTATCGGTGAATTTTTAGTAGGACTCACTTTCGGACGGGAAATCACGCAATTTGACATCCGAGATGTATTGTTGCACGGCGCCGGTTACCTGGTCCTGCAAATTCAAGTATTGCCTAAGGAACCTGGGCTTAAATTCATTATTGATCCCCAGCATATCATGCATGACCAGCACCTGCCCGTCGCAATAATTGCCTGCCCCGATGCCAATGGTGGGGATGGACAGTACTTCGCTTACCTCTTTTGCCAACATAGCTGGTATCTTTTCCAGAACAATGGCATAGCAGCCGGCGTCCTGTAATAGTTGTGCATCTTTGCGCAGCTTGATGGCTTCGGTTTCTTCCTTTGCCCTTACATTGTAGGTGCCGAATTTGTAAATGGATTGCGGGGTCAGGCCAAGATGCCCCATTACCGGTATGCCTGCTGATACAATACGTTTGATGCTATCGATCACTTCCTCTCCGCCCTCTAGCTTAATAGAATGCGCACCGCTTTCTTTCATGATCCTGACAGCTGAAGCCAGTGCAATGTCTGAATTAGACTGGTATGAACCGAAGGGCATATCAACCACTACCAGGGCTCTTGAAATGCCTCTTACGACGCATTGTGCGTGATAGATCATTTGCTCAAGGGTTATGGGAACGGTAGTCTCATGTCCTGCCATTACGTTGCTTGCACTATCGCCAACCAATACTACATCAATACCGGCCGCATCAAAAAGTTTTGCAAATGAAAAATCATAGGCGGTGATCATAGAGACCTTCTCGCCCTGGGCCTTCATCTTAAGCAAAGTATGGGTGGTGATCTTTTTGATTTCTTTAGTAACAGACATCTGAATATAATTGAAGGGTTAAAAAGGCTGAATATGGCTCTGCTTTAGAATAAAACATACCCAGATGTCACTGCAAATTAATGAACTTTATTTGCTTTCCAACCCATAATAGAGGTGCTGGATAAGCCCGTCGGCAAGCCCTATTTTGGGAACATAGATCTCATCGGCATCCGACCAACGCATAACATTAATGTATATCTGTAAAGCAGGTATGATTACATCAGCACGATCCTCCCGGAGCTTATAAATATTGATACGCTCTTCTATCGAAAAACTGGCTATTTCCTTGTAATAGTCCTTCAGCAGGTCGAGACTCAATGGTTTGCCATCTTTCTTTTTGCTCAGTGAAAACACTTTGTTGATATTACCCCCGGTGCCAATAGCGATGATTTTTTTATAGTTTTTTGTCCTGGCTTTAATAAAGTCCTTTACAGTATTCCATTTTTCTTCATCTACCATGTCTTTCAATAACCTTATGGTGCCGATATTGAAAGATTCCTTGAATACGAGTTTGCCATCTGCAAAAAAAGTCAGTTCCGTACTTCCTCCACCTACATCAATATAAAGGTAGCTGTGATCGGTATCCATGTTTTCGGCGATATGGTTCTCATAAATGATGGAGGCTTCCAGGTCGCCACTGATGATTGCTATGTCAAGCCCGGTTTCTAATTTTATTTTCCGGATGAGGTCGCTGCTGTTGCGCGCATCGCGCATAGCGCTCGTAGCACAGGCAATGGTGTGATCTACTCCATAAGCATTGATCAGGTGTCCGTATGCTTTCATGGTTTGCAGTACCATGCCTCTTTTTTCTTTGGATATCTCGCCTTTTTCAAACACATCAAAACCCAATCGCAGCGGAACACGTACCAGGTTCAGCTTATTGAACAATGGTTTTCCCAGGCTGTCCTGTTTTACTTCGGCGATTAATAATCTCGCAGCATTACTTCCGATATCAATGGCGGCTAACCTCACTGGGCTATATGTTTTTCTTGTAGAGGTAATGGTACGTTTCTATCTGCGAGCGCACCTTCTTTTTACCCGTGGAAGGTACATAGTTGTTGGATAATTCATTATTCAGTATCCTTGCCTTTACGTTATCTCTTAATTGAATGTGGATAATATCCTTTAATTCCTGGCGTATAGCAGGATCTGTAACCGGTATTGCTGCTTCCACACGGTGGTCTAAATTGCGTACCATCCAGTCGGCGCTGGATATATAAACTTTTTCTCTGCCATTATTGTGAAAGATCATTACACGGGCATGTTCCAGGTATTCATCCACAATGCTGACAGCAGTGACAGGTACTTTGAATTTTTTGTTTTCCGTCATGGCACAGCAGATGCCCCTGATGATCATTTTGATTTCCACACCGGCTGTAGCTGCATGGTATAATTTCTCGATAAGGGATGTGTCACTGAGCGAATTCAGTTTGAGTGTTATTTTTGCCTGCTTTCCTGCTTTCGCATGCTTGATTTCGTTATTAATAAGCGTGAGGAGTTCCTGGCGCATGATAACAGGGCAAACCATCAGTGTCTTGCAAAGCTGCAGAGGCTGGATATCTGTTTTCCAGTTTTCCAGGTAACGGAAAATACGGTTGATATCTGCCATGACATTGCGGTTGGAAGTGAGCAAACAATGGTCACCATATACCTGCGCTGTTTTTTCATTGAGGTTGCCGGTGCTTACAAATCCGTACTGGATAATTTTATTGCCTTTTCTCTTTTTGATAATGCATAGTTTGGCATGTATCTTCATCTTAGGTACACCCAACAATACTTTTACACCTTCTTCTTCCAGTATTTTTTTCCATTCCAGGTTGGCTTCTTCATCAAAACGGGCTTTCAATTCCAACATCACTTCCACCTCTTTACCGTTCCTGGTGGCATTAACGAGCGCATTAATCACCTGGGAATTGGCTGCAAGCCGGTAGGCTGTTATTTTGATAGAGGTTACATCCGGGTCCATAGCGGCTTCACGCAGAAGGTCAGTCAGGGTATTGAAAGAGTGATAGGGAAAATGCAGCATCACATCTTTCTTCATGATCACGTCGGTCACACGCATAGAGCCCTGAAAAGCGGGATGCGTAAAGGGGGAACGGCGTGGGTTCCTGGTGTTAAAAACATCGGGAAAGTCCATAAAGTGGCGGAAGTTATGAATGCGCCCGCCCGGAATAATATTGCTTTTGTGATTAAGGCTCAGCCGGTGAATGAGGTATTCCAGTAATCCGGCATCCATTTCTTTATCGTATACAAAACGAACGGGTTTACCCTTACGTCTGTTTTTGAGTCCCTTTTCTATTTTCTCTACGAATGTGGTACTGACATCATTATCAATGTCGATCTCTGCATCTTTTGTTACCTTAAAAATGTACGAATCAAAATGATCATAATCAAAATAAGAAAAAATGTGCGGCAGGTTAAAGCGTATGACGTCTTCAAGCAGGATGATGTTCTTTTCACCTGTTTTTGACGGCAACTGGATGAACCGGCCAACAGTCTTGGCAGGTACTTCAATCAGTGCATACTTTTGTTGGTAGGCCGACTTTTCTTTGCGCATGACTACGCCGAGATAGATACTTTTATCCCGAAGATAGGGGAGGCTGGGAAGTGTCTCAATCATTAAAGGAATGATATTGGAACGTACTTCTTCGTCGAAATATTTCCGGACAAACAATTGCTGATCTTTATTCAGGTGTTTTTCATCTATCAGGAATATTTTTTCTTTCTTCAGCTCTTTCAGGATATTTTCCCATATACGGTTAAATTCATTCTGCTGGCGCAATACAATGGTTTGTATCTGGTCAAGGATGGTTTGCGGTTCATCTTCCAGGTGCATGTTGAGCTTTTTGCGTTTTTCAACAAACTCGATCATGCGTTTCAGGGTTGCCACCCTTACACGGAAAAATTCGTCTGAGTTATTGGAAAAAATACCAAGAAAACGGATACGTTCCTTTAGCGGGACCGAGGGATCATTGGCTTCCTGTAAAACCCTGGCATTAAAACTTAACCAACTGATGTCTCTTTGAATAAGGTGCTTCTTTGGCATAGGGGAGCGTGACTGTTCTGTTATAGTCAAATATAGCTAAGATGGGCGGTGATCTTAAGTTTCATCAACCAATAAATTACTACGAATAAGAAGACTTGATATGCTGAATGATCCCGGTGGTAGAGAATCCTTCTACAATAGGGTTAATGACCACCCTGCCACCGTTGGCAATGACTTCTTTACTACCAACGACCTGCTCTACTGCATAATCACCTCCCTTTACCAGCACATCGGGCATAACAGCGGTGATCAGGGAGTGAGGAGTGTCTTCTTCAAATACAACCACTGCGTCAACAACGGCAAGATGAGCCAGTATTAATGCCCGGCTGTGTTCATTGTTGATTGGTCGGTCAGGCCCTTTTAACTTTTTTACGCTACTGTCACTGTTGACCCCCACTACCAGTATGTCAGCTTCCTGTGCCGCCTGTGACAAAGAAAAAATATGGCCTTCGTGGAGTATGTCGAAGCAGCCATTGGTGAATGCAATGGTTTTGTTGTTAACGCGCCACCCCGCTGCCAGCGCCAGGAGCTGCGGCAGGGTGACGATCTTTTTTTCTACAGCATTAACAGCTCTCATACTTTTTTATTTTTATTGTAAACAGGCAGCAGTACCAAGCTGAGCGCACCTACAATGACAACAATAATGAACTGAGCAAACCATTGCAGCGTGCCATTTGCGAAACCTATTTCAAATGGGATATCATTTTGCTCCAGCACTTTCGCTATAAAATAGGCATAAGCGCCTATTCCGCCGGGTGTAACGATCATGCCGATGCTGCCGAACGCAAGCGCCGCCACTGCATGATGCAGGCCCAGATGGGCAGTGCCTTGCGTTGCCAGCAAACCTACCCAAGTGCCGGTAATGTAAAGGGTCCAGATACCTATGGTATAGGCTATAAATGCGCCTTTATTGCTGAGTTTGCCAATACTGCTTAGTCCTTCCCAGATACCGGCAAGGATTTTCTTCATCAGCACTACTACCTGTAAATGCGAAAACTGCTTAAACCATACCCTTATGGCAATGATAATGATGAGCAATACAGCAATGGCAACTGATAGCTTGAATAAAGAAAAACTGCCTCCCTTATTTTCAAACAACTGCCTGGACAACTGCATGCCGTATGCCCCCAGTACATCAAACTGGGTAACCAGTGCAATTAAAAAAACAATACCGAGTGAGATAACATCCACTGCTCTTTCTGCTACAATGGTGCCTACAAGTTTTTCGGCGGGAACCTTTTCATAGCGTGCCAGAATGGTACATTTCAATACTTCGCCCAGACGGGGTACGGCCAGGTTGGCAAAATAGCCAATCATAACGGCAAAAAAAGTATTGATGATACTTGGGTGGTAATTCATTGGCTGCATTAATATCTTCCACCGTAATGCCCTGAACATGTGGCTCATTGAAAGGATCAGGAAAACGGGCAATGCCAGCCAGTAATTTGCTGTTTGCAAACCTTTCTTAAAATCCCCCCATTTCTCTGCAGGTATCTGGTGCAGGCTCCACCACACCAGGAAGACGCCCAGGCCGAGGAGAAAAAGGTATTTTAACACAGATGTGATGCGCTTGTTCATGCAGGAATATTAAACGTCGGTGGACTATCGCTGATGATTTATGGTGGTTTCTTCAAACCACAGACCACCAATCATTAAAGTTTATTTCCTTCTTTTGGGAATACTACTGCGGGTTTGAAGGTTTTGGCTTCTTCAAAATCCATAGTAGCATATGAAATGATCACAACAGTATCTCCTACAGCACCTTTGCGGGCTGCGGGGCCATTCAGGCATACGATACCGCTGCCGCGTTTGCCCTTGATGAGATAGGTTTCCAGCCGCGAGCCATTATTTACATTCACTACCTGCACTTTTTCGTTCTCAATGAAATTGCCGGCGTCCATCAGATCCTCATCGAGCGTCAGGCTACCTACATAATGCAGATTCGCTTCCGTAATAACCGCACGGTGTATCTTCGACTTTAGTATTTCAATTTGCATCATGGGGCAAAAGTAAGAAGTTCCAAAATCAATTAAACAAAATCAATTAAACGGGAGATTATCTATCAGCCGCACATTGTTTAAAAATGCCGCAGCCAATGCCACTATTTTAGCCCTGCCGTCCCAATGCTCAATTGTTGCAAGGGTTGCAGCATCACAGATGCTGATATAATCAGTTTTGTCAAAGCCCGCTGCCATTACCTGCTCCCTTGCTTTGCTGGTCAGCAACGCAGTAGGGCCGGGATGGATATTTGCTTTCAGCCATTGCAGAGAATGGTAAATAGCTGTTGCTTTTTCTTTATCGGGTCCGCTAAGCCTCATATTGCGACTGCTCATGGCAAGTCCGGATGCCTCACGCAAGGTCGGACTGATGACTAATGTTGCTTTTGAACCTATAAGTGTTAATAATTTTTGTACAATCATGCATTGCTGGTAATCTTTTTGCCCCATCAGCAATATATCCGGGTTCACAATACTGAGCAGGCGATGCATCACCTGGCATACACCCTGGAAATGCCCGGGGCGATATTGCCCTTCCAGTATAGTTTCCAGTGTGCCCAGCTCAAAGTGACCGGCCGTAAGACCATCCGGGTAAACTTCACTAACTGCCGGAAGAAACAACACATCGCATCCGGCCTGCTCCAGCAGCAGGATGTCTTTTTCAATGGTTACCGGGTATTTTTCAAAGTCTTTGGGGTCATTAAACTGGGTTGGATTGACGAAAATGCTGCAGACAGTAAGCCCGGACTCCCTTTTACTCCTGCTGATCAGGGAAAGGTGACCTTCGTGAAGGGCACCCATGGTAGGCACAAAGCCCGTAAGCTGGCCTGATTTTGTGGTGGTTATGAGATGTTGTTGTAATTCGGTAGTTTTTTTAAACAGGATCATTTTGGTGTCTGATTGAAGCCCGGCTTTGCCCGGATGATCAAATTGCGTATATTTTTCGTACCTTCGCCAACTAATTTTTGAGCATTCTGGTAAAAATGGCGTACTAATGTCGACAAAGAAAAGAATTTTATTCATTGCTACTGAAATGTCTCCATACCTGGAGCTGACAGAATTTGCCGAAGTGATCAATAAGCTGGCCATTAAAAGTAATGACAGCGGTTTGGAAGTGAGGTGCATTATGCCCCGTTTTGGTGTGATCAATGAGAGAAGACACCGGCTGCACGAAGTAGTTAGACTCTCCGGTATTAATGTATCAGTTGATAATGACGATCATCCGCTGCAGATCAAGGTAGCGTCCCTGCCCAATGCCCGTTTACAGGTATATTTCCTCGAAAATGAAGACTTCTTCAAACGGAAACAGATTTTTCATGACGATGATGAGCACTGGTTTGAAGACAACGCCCTGAGGACCGTATTTTTCTGCAAAGGCGCTCTCGAGACCGTAAAAAAATTCGGCTGGCCGCCGGATCTGATCCATTGCAGTGGCTGGATGACCAGTTTAATTCCCTCTTATATTAAGACTGCCTATAAAAAGGAACCTGTTTTCGGCAACAGTAAAGTGATCTTTACGATTGGCCAGAATACTTTTAAAGAAAAAATGGGAACTGACTTTATTAAGCAGGCAATTATCAACGGCAATATCAAAGAAAAGGACCTGGAGATATTTAAGGAAGGAACCAATACTGCACTTTTCAGAGGTGGCGCAACTTTTGCCGATGCCATTACTTTTGGAGCCGATAAGATAGACAAAAAACTCACCGAAGAATTCGCTAAAGTAAAGGGTAAAAAAGTGGTTCCCTTTAAAGGCTGGGATTCTGATTTAACAGAGTATTTAGAATTGTACAACGACCTTGCGAGCAAGTAATTACTAATAATCCATGCATTCATTTTTTACATCGCGTAAGCTATTTACTTTATTTTTTCTTTTACTTATCATCGTTTCGGGTTGCACACGCATCACTTCCACCGATATTGGAAACGGATTAATACCACCTATTGACGGCGTTATAACCAAGGATACCCTGCTCGATGTAATTACCGATAGTTTTGACGATGCAGATACTGCCAGGGTTTACCGCAATGATGTACATACCCTCGGGGCTATTACCAATGACCCGCTTTTTGGCAAAACAAAGGCTTCCATGTTCTTTGAAATGCAGCCCGCATCTTATCCTTTCTATATTCCCGGAACGAAAGACAGTATCAGGGTAGATTCCGCGGTATTGATTCTCAGTTATGCAGGATTTTATGGCGATTCCATGCAGCCCCTGAAACTAACCGTATCGGAGATAGACCGGGGTACGCCGCTCGACAGGAATAAAAGCTATCCTGTCAACTATCCGGCGGCTTTTCCCGTCAATATTGGTTCGCAACTGGCGCCGCCTGTTTCAATCGATATCAGAAGACTGGGTGATTCTGTCAATAATCGTTTTGAGAATACCAAAAACCAGATACGGATCAAACTAAGGAACGATGTTGCCGCAAGGTTTATCAAAACCTACGATTCATCTACTGTCTATAAATCAGATTCTTTACTCAGGACTTATTTTGCCGGCTTTGCTGTGGCTGTTGATGCTGCCAGCCCTGCCAATGCTTTACTGAAGATCAAACTGGCAGACACCAGCTCCAAGTTTGCATTATATTACAATTCCAGCACAACGGGAGCCACGAAAAGAGATACTTCGGTTGCTTATTTCAGGTTTCATTCCAATACCAGCGGAGATGCCAATTTTGTTACGAGAAGCAGGGCAGGCAGTGATGCTGCCATGCACCTGACAACCACTTCCAAACCTGATTCCCTTGTTTATGTACAAACGAGCCCTGGCACTTATGTACGTATCAGGATACCCGGATTAGCAGGACTGAGCAACCGTATCATACATCGTGCAGAACTGATTACAGAACAGGTGCCGGACGATGCCAACCTGCTTACCACTGAAAAACAGATGCTTCCTCCCCGTTACCTGTTGTTGAGTGTCTATGATTCAGCTAACCGTGTGAAAAAGAACATTCCGAACGACTATATTTTCAGTTCTAACGGGCCCAATATTCCAAGCTTTGGCGGCCATGTCATCAATAAGATAGTACCAGGGTATGATCATATCACCTCATATGTATTCGACCTGAGCAGGTATACACAAGGAATTGTAACCAGAAAAGATACTTCGTTTACCCTGCGACTAAGTGCGCCTGTGAATGATTCGCTCAAGTACACACACCCTTATCCGGCCAATGCCTCTTCTTCCTTATTATATTACCTGAGCCCTTCTATCGGCAATGAGATAGCAGATGGCCGGGTACGCCTTGGCGGAGGTACCCATTCAAGGTTCAGAATGAGGCTCAGAATTATTTATTCAAGGATCTGATTCATATTCAGCAGTATAATATATTTGCACTCATTAAATTTATAAATATGCCTTACCTGTTTACTTCTGAAAGCGTATCTGAAGGACATCCGGATAAAGTGGCTGACCAGATATCTGATGCGTTGATCGACAATTTTCTTGCATTTGATGCCCAGTCCAAAGTGGCATGTGAAACACTGGTTACCACCGGACAGGTTGTATTGGCCGGTGAAGTAAAATCAAAGGCATACCTTGACGTACAGGACATTGCCCGTGGTGTGATCCGTAAGATCGGGTACACTAAAAGTGAATATATGTTTGAGGCGAATAGTTGTGGTATTTTATCTGCTATTCACGAACAGTCGGCTGATATCAACCAGGGTGTTGACCGTAAGAAGAAAGAAGAACAAGGTGCCGGCGATCAGGGTATGATGTTTGGTTACGCTTCCAATGAAACAGACGATTATATGCCATTGGCGCTTGATCTGGCACATAAGATACTGATTGAACTGGCAGCGTTGCGCAGGGAAAACAAACAGATCAAATACCTCCGCCCAGATGCAAAGAGCCAGGTAACACTGGAATATGATGACAACAATAAGCCCGTTCGCATTGACGCTATTGTTGTATCAACCCAACATGATGACTTTGATACAGAAGCTAAAATGCTGGCGAAGATCAAAGATGATATCATTAAAATACTGATTCCCCGTGTGAAAGCGAAGTATAAAAAATATGCAAAGCTTTTCAATGATAAGATCAAATATCATATCAATCCAACCGGTAAATTCGTGATCGGCGGCCCGCATGGTGATACCGGCTTAACAGGCCGCAAAATCATCGTGGATACTTATGGTGGTAAAGGAGCACACGGCGGCGGCGCTTTCAGCGGTAAAGACCCCAGTAAAGTAGACCGTTCTGCTGCCTATGCCACACGTCATATTGCCAAGAACTTAGTAGCAGCTGGTGTTGCTGATGAAATACTGGTTCAGGTTTCTTATGCCATTGGTGTAGCGCAGCCAACCAGTATCAATGTAAATACGTTTGGTACTGCTAAAGTGAAACTGACAGACGGGCAAATTGCTAAAATTGTTGCAGGTATTTTTGATATGCGCCCTTATTTTATTGAACAACGCCTGAAGCTGCGCAACCCAATCTATAGCGAAACCGCGGCATACGGACATATGGGCCGGAAGAGTGAAGTGGTGACCAAAGAATTCAATTCACCCGATGGTAAAGTGAAGAAAGTGAAGGTGGAATTGTTTACCTGGGAGAAATTAGATTATGTGGCAAAAGTGAAAAAAGCTTTTGGATTGAAATAAGCTTTTAGAAAAATAAAAGAGCCTCTGCCAGCCGGCGGAGGTTTTTTATTTTGGAAGGAAGCACATTACGATCACTAATAAAACCATTCATAAGATGGAAAGTAATCCCTGGAAGGTTCTTAAAGAGAAAACAGTTTACCAGAATCCGTGGATCGCATTAACAGAATACGATGTGGTGAATCCTGGTGGTGGTAAAGGTATTTATGGAAAGGTGCACTTTAAGAATATTGCGGTAGGAGTCATGGTGCTGGATAATGAGATGAATACTTATTTAGTAGGACAATACCGCTTCCCGCTAAATGCATACAGTTGGGAGATTCCTGAGGGAGGGAGCAGTGTGGAAGGAGGGATAGACCCATTAGAGGGTGGGAAACGGGAATTGCTGGAAGAGACAGGCCTGGTGGCAGCAAACTGGCAACCTTTATTAACCATGCATTTATCCAATTCCGTAAGTGATGAAAGAGCAGTGATATATCTTGCTACCGGGCTGACACAACTGGAAGCCGAACCGGAAGAAACGGAACAGTTGTCTGTCAGGAAGTTGCCGTTTGAAGAAGCGTATCAAATGGTGGAAAAAGGAGAGATCACAGATTCAATGAGTGTGGCTGCCATTATAAAAGTTAAACTCTTGCGCTTTCAGGGACGCCTGAAGTAATACATTTGCAAATGCCTGTCAAACAAAGTGCACTTATTATTGGGCGTCAGCCATTGATTGAAGCTCTCCAAACCGGAAGGCCCATTGATAAAATTTTATTGCAGAAGAATACAGGTGGAGATGTGATCAACCAGATACGTACACTGGCAAGAGAACAGCAGGTGCCCGTACAACTGGTGCCCGTTGAAAAACTGAATGGCCTTACCCGTGCCAATCACCAGGGGGTATTGGCTTTTGTGGCATTGGTGCAATACATGGACCTGCAACAGGTGATTGATCATGTTGTATCCGACGGAACTACCCCGCTATTTGTTATGCTGGATGGCGTAACTGATGTCCGCAATATTGGCGCCATAGCCCGTAGTGCGTTTTGTTGCGGTGCGCAGGCCATCATCATCCCGGATAAAGGGGTGGGGGCATTGAATGAAGAAGCAATGAAAAGCAGCGCCGGTGCATTAGAACATATTCATATTTGCCGTGTCAACAGCCTGCTGAAAGCAGTGGATACTCTTCACCTCAATGGTATACAGGTATTCACCAGTGAAATGCGGGCAGATAAAAAAGTATTTGAACTTAACTTTACAGACCCCTGTTGTATCATCATGGGTGATGAAGGAAGAGGCGTGCAGGCGCATCTTGCAAAAGCTGCAGATGCTTTTTTTACCATTCCCATGGCTGTCAAATTCGATTCCTTCAATGTATCTGTGGCAACAGGCATTGTGTTGTATGAAGCGATGAAGCAGAGATTAATGTAGGTGAAAAGGAAAAATCAAAATTAAAAAGTTAAAATGCAAAAGCTCAAAGGTTGAAATTTAAGATATCATAAGCGGGTGATCAATATTTTTTGACTTTTTAATTTTAACTTTTGAATCAATAAACCTGACCAGATTGTCCGCATACCTACAACTCATAGAATGCCCCAGAGACGCCATACAGGGTTGGCCGCATTTGATTTCAACGGCAGCGAAGATAAAATACATCAATGCTTTATTGAAAGTTGGGTTTGATACCCTGGATTTTGGCAGTTTTGTGTCCGCTAAAGCCATTCCACAAATGGCAGACACCAAAGAAGTGATCAAAGGGCTGGATCTGCGGGATACAAGAACCAGATTATTAGCCATTGTAGCCAATCTGCGTGGTGCAGAGGAAGCGGTTGTGCATGATGAGATCGGCTATTTGGGGTTCCCTTTTTCTGTTTCGCCCACTTTCCAGCTACGCAATACCAATAGCACGATCGAAGAGAGTGTCAATCGCGTAGACGCTATACAGGAGCTTTGTATGAAAACAGGCAGGGAATTGGTTGTCTACCTGAGTATGGGTTTTGGCAATCCTTATGGTGATCCGTATAATGAAGCAATACTGCTGCACTGGGCAGAACAAATGGTCCGTAAAGATATCCGCATCCTGTCCCTCGCCGATACAGTGGGTCTCGCAACGCCAGCACAGGTAAGTGTTGCGCTTAAAACCCTGATTCCTGCTTACCCCAATGTAACCATAGGTGTGCACCTGCATTCTACCCCGCAAAACTGGAAAGAT
>JBHAFM010000102.1:0-5111 GCA_041856175.1 Sediminibacterium sp. | reverse complement strand
GATGGATTCCGCGCCGGTTCTGTTGGCATACTTATGCTTCACATTAACCCCATCATCTCCTTCTCCCCCAATCTTCAGCGAAGCGATCAACGCCGTACCACTGCTGTTCAGTTTAGTGAGGATGATGTCCCACTTACCACCCAGCTCACCATATTTTTGCAATGCACCCTTCGTTGGGTAATTGAGCGAAGTGGTACGTCCGGATATGATCAGGTTCCCACCGCCATCCACCACCAAACTATGCGGTTGTTCATTGCCGCTGCCCCCGATATAAGTTGCATAGATACGCCTGGCGCCTGTAGGATCAAACTTGATCACACCAATATCAAACCCGCCACTTTCACCGGTGCTATTGTCTCCACCCTGGAAGGAAGTTTGAAAAGCGCCATTGCTTACAGGAAAGCTCCCTGAAGTAAACACGATACCACCTGCATAGAAATTGCCCTGCCCGTCGTATGTGGCCGTGTATCCCCAGTTGTTGGCGCTGCTGCCGGTGAAAGTGGAAAAGACCAGTGCCGGGTCAATCACTAATGTAGCTGTTTTGGTATAGGTACTATTGATTTTAAAGCGAACGATATTTCCTTTTACCTCAAAACTGCAGGGTACTTCCGAACGGGCATTGTTCAGCAACTGGTAGCTATAGGGCTGCTGCTCTTTTACTTCGTCAACAGAAGTCTTCAGTACCAGGCCTCCTTCTTTTTGTTTCAGGTTGTCTAATCCGTCAAAATACATCGCCACCTGCGAAACATCGCCGCCGGGGTTGACGATGATATCATACTTGAGCTGCTCATTGGCGGTATAATAACGGACATCAATATTAGGATACAGGTTTTTATAAGTAACCGCCTGGTAGGTTTTACAACCCCCTGCCCATTTGGTGGAATCATTGCCAATAATATAGTTGGTAACGGTTGGAAGTGGTTTATCGGGAATGATCTCAGGATTTTCATTGGCATTCAGGAACCGCATTTCATATACATGCCCCCTGAGCTTTGCCGATAGATCCTGGGATGCAATACCACCGCCTTCACCGCTTCCTGCATTTCCATGATCGTATTCATTGTGCAGGTTAACGGTGGCCTTGCTGCCGGCAGCATTTGTTGTTGTTACGCGCTTATCAGCCACTATCGGCTCCTTCGTATGTGATGGATGGGAAAGACGGTACACCGATTGCAGGTCCTGGTGATTGTACAACAAAACGCGGTATCCGTGCTTCTGTAATACAAAAGCACCAGACGTCATTTCTCCCTTAAAGCGGATGGATGGATCCCACTGGCCTTTATTTTCTACGAACTCAAGGTAACTTTGTGCAGAACTGTACCCACAGATCAGCAGCAGCATCATTATCCTTGCTATTGTTTTCCCTACAGTCAATCTATTTTTTTTAAAAGTTACGATATATACAATATATAAACGTGATTGCTGTGCTTTAGGTTTAGTTTATGATATGCGCCCCCAACCATTTTTCCGTGACTGCGACTGAAGGTGCACTTTTAATTGCAAATTCTTTGCCATTTCCAGTTCCGGATCTTCCTCAACGACTGTTTCGGCCATTCTTTTTGCCATTTCCAGCAATTCCTTATCATTGACAATACTGGCAATCTTAAAGTTTAATGCACCACTCTGCCTGGTTCCTTCAATATCACCCGGACCGCGTATTTCAAGGTCTTTCTCTGCAATCTTAAACCCGTCGTTAGTAGCGCACATTATCTTGATACGTTCTTTCGCCTCTTTGCTGACCTTAACACTCGTTAATAAAATGCAAAAACTTTTCTCCGTTCCTCTTCCCACCCTTCCGCGAAGCTGGTGCAATTGCGACAGGCCGAATTTTTCAGCGCTTTCTATCACCATCACCGAAGCATTGGGCACATTTACGCCTACTTCAATCACCGTGGTGCTTACCATGATATGTGTATCGCCTGTAACAAAGCGTTGCATATTCGTTTCTTTCTGGTCAGCCGGCTGTCGCCCATGCACCATGCTGATGCGGTACTTTGGCTCGGGAAAAAAACTTTTCACCTGTTCATACCCCTGCATCAAATCCTCATAACTCAGTTTTTCACTTTCTTCTATCAACGGGTAGATAAAATAAGCCTGTCTTCCTTTTGCAATTTCTGTCCGTACAAAGTCCATCACATTAGCACGTGCAGTCTCATACCGGTGCACGGTTGTAACAGGTTTTCTTCCGGGCGGTAATTCATCCATCACACTATAATCAAGATCGCCATAAGCGGTCATGGCCAGTGTCCTGGGTATGGGAGTGGCTGTCATGACCAATACATGCGGCGGCACAGTTGCTTTTTCCCATAACCTTGCCCTTTGCGCCACACCAAAACGGTGCTGTTCGTCTACAATGACCAACCCCAGGTTTTTAAACTGTACCGCATCTTCAATCACTGCATGGGTACCTACGACAAAATGAATCGTGTCATCCAGTAATCCCTGTAGTATCTTTTTACGTTGGGCTGCTTTGGTGCTGCCGGTCAGCAAGGCTATCTCTACCGGCATACCCTTCAGCAATTCACTCAACCCGGTGTAATGCTGTTGTGCCAATATTTCTGTAGGCGCCATCATACAACTCTGAAAGCCATTGTCTGCTGCCAGCAGCATACTCAAGAGCGCTACCATGGTCTTGCCGCTGCCTACATCTCCCTGTAAAAGCCGGTTCATCTGGTGACCCCGGGCTGTATCGTTCCTGATCTCTTTGATCACCCTTTTTTGTGCCCCTGTTAATTCAAAAGGCAGGTATTGTGCGTAGAATGTATTAAAATAGTCGCCCACTTTTTCAAATACCACCCCTTTGCTCACCTGGTGTCTTTGCAAACGGACCAGGTTCAGCCTTACCTGTGCAATAAACAGCTCTTCAAACTTCAGCCGTTTGACTGCCTGCTGGTAGGCTTCGCCGGAAACCGGGAAATGGATATTGCAATACGCTTCATAACGCCCCATTAACTGCAAGCGCCGCAACAGGTCGTCGGGGATATTTTCAATGAGGGTCTCAGGTTTAAGCTGGGAGAACAGGGCATAAGTCAGTTTCCCCAGCTGCCGGCCATTCAGCGCCCTTGCTTTTAATTTTTCCGTCGTGGGATAAACGGGTTCTAAGAAATTTTTCCCATCGGCCTTGGCAGGAACAAATGTTTCTATTTCGGGATGAACGATCTGCGGTTTTCCGTTAAAGAAACCGGTGCGGCCAAATACCAGGTACTGCATGCCTGTTACGAGGGATTTCTGTACCCAGTTGATGCCCTGGAACCAGGCCAGCTCCAGTGTACCGGTATCATCCTGCAACTGGGCTACCAATCTTTTCCCCCGCCTTTCACCAATCACTTCCATATACACCAGTTTACCGGCTACCTGTATAAACTCTGTTTGCGGGTTGATGTCTTTGATCCTGCTGACCTTTGTTTTATCAATATGCCGGTGCGGATAATGCTCCAGCAGGTCGGCAAACGTATAAATATTCAATTCCTTCTTCAACATATCTGCACGCAATGGCCCCACACCTTTGAGGTATTCGATCGGTGAGGATAATATGGAGGGTACAGTACTGATGTGTGTATGGTTGGTGGTTGATGCTGCAAATATCATGAGCGGAAATGATATTCAGCAATTTCCTGCAAACTACCAGCCATGAACAACAAACCACAAACCATTTCCTATCTTCGCAGCCTATGGAAAAGGAGGTTGTCGTAAGCGGTATTCGTCCCACTGGTTTTTTACACCTGGGTAATTATTTCGGCGCCATGCGCAATTATGTGCGCATGCAACATGACTATCATTGTTATTTTTTTGTAGCAAACTGGCATAGCCTTACCACGCATCCCGATACTAAGGAATTAAAGACAAGTGTGCACCGGGTTATTGCCGAGAATATTGCCTGTGGATTAGACCCCGACAAAGTAGCCCTTTATATTCAAAGCGATGTGCCTGAAATTGCAGAACTGTACCTGTACCTGAACATGCTGGCGTACAAAGGCGAACTGGAAAAAACGCCTACTTTCAAAGATAAGGTCCGCCTGCAACCGGATAATGTGAATGCGGGCCTGCTGACTTATCCCGTATTGATGGCTGCGGATATTTTAGTGCACCGGGCTTTGAAAGTGCCCGTGGGTAAGGACCAGGAACAACACCTTGAAATTGCGCGCAATTATGCGGAACGTTTCAACCATCGTTATGGCGATGTATTGCCTTCACCCTATGCGTTTAATTATGGTGGGGAGCTGGTAAAGATCATGAGCCTTGATGGCAATGGCAAAATGAGCAAGAGTGAGAACCAGATGAATACCCTTTACCTTGCCGATGATGCAGCGCTGATCCGGAAAAAGATCATGAAAGCCAAAACTGATCAGGGGCCGGCAGAACCTGATGCAGTAAAACCTGATTATATTGAAAACCTGTTTACCCTGATGAAGCTGGTGAGTACGCCCGATACGGTACAAAAATTTGAAGATGATTTCAATGCCAGCAGTGCGGGGAATGTCGTTATCCGTTATGGCGACATGAAAAAACAATTGGCCGAAGACATGGCCCGCTTCATTCAACCCATTCGTGAAAAAGCCGCTGATATTCAAAACAACCAGGAATTGTTAAGCAAAATCATACAACAGGGTGCAGACAAAGCAAGGGCCAGCGCCTCGGCAACTTTGCAATTGGTAAGGAATGCCATAGGCATGAATTATACCTAGCGGAATGATTACACAGGCCGCCGGTAAAATATAAAATCTTTCCTTTAAGTTCATACATCATACCCCGTAATTCGTACATTCACTCCTATGGCAAAACTCAAGAAACCCAAACACGTAGCTATAGCCGGAAATATCGGCGCCGGGAAGACTACCCTTACGGAAATGCTGAGCAAGCATTATCGCTGGATACCACAGTTTGAGGATGTGGACCATAATCCGTACCTGATGGATTTTTATGAGGACATGCCCCGCTGGAGTTTTAACCTGCAGATCTTTTTCCTGAACAGCCGGTTGAATCAATTGCTCGATATACACCATGGTACGGAAACAGTGATACAGGATCGTACCATTTATGAGGACGCCAATATTTTTGCCCCCAACCTGCACGAAATGGGTCTCATGAGCAAGCGTGATTTTGATAATTAT
>JBHAFM010000101.1:0-8284 GCA_041856175.1 Sediminibacterium sp. | reverse complement strand
TAAAAAAGAGGCGGTGCCTTGCTCTGTGATTGGAGCCGACCCCGCCTCTTTTTTACTACATCTTAATTATTCTTTGACACAGTTCATTTTACAGACCCCACTGGTGTTATGCTATTTTGGTTTTGAGGTTGTTATATCTTTAAATGACTTGCCCAGTTCATCCATACTGTGACTGAATTCTGTTTTAAATATTTCCCATTTTTCTTTTCCTTCTACCTGGTAATCATCTATTTTCTTTTTCATGTCACTGTTCTTTTGTTCCAGTTCAGCTATTTTCTTTTTGTAATCGGCTTTAGCATCTTTTTTTTCATGCTCTATTCTTGCTTTAAATTCAGCCAGATTTTTTTCGTTAACAGCAATCTTGTCCGCTGTTTCTTTCCGGTAATTTTTTATATCAGCCAGGTATTCACCGTTGGCCTTCTCCAGGTTTTTATTTGCTTCTGTTACATTATTTTGTGCATTTACCACCCTCTCAGCCGGGGTACTGCAGCTTATTATGATGGCACTTGTTAAGAGTACTGATGCAGTGATTGCTGCAAATGATTTTTTCATTTTACTTGATTTTGTTGATTTCAAATTTGATTAAGATGGAAGTATAACACCTGGCTTTATAATTCAGAAATAATCTTATGTATTTCCTCTTTCGTCTTGCCAAGTTTGACCTGTAACCTTCCCAGCATCTCTTCCTGTTTACCTTCCAGCAACAATAGGTCATTATCTGTGAGCATGGCAAATTTTTGTTTTAGTTTCCCTTTTGTCTCATTCCAGTTTCCTTTTAATTCAGTTATGTTTTTCATTCTGTTTTGATTAAGTGAGTATTAATTCTTACTCAACAAAGGTGCGGATCTTCTTAAAGGAAAGTGTTACATAACGATTGGAAAAAGTTACAGCATTCACACATTATGTGCTGTGCTGTTCATACTGTCATGTGAAAAGCGGTAATTATATTATTATGCAATGCTTTATCGTACAATTGCTTGTTAAAATAATATTAATGTTCGAGGAGTTTGTCAAGCTTTGTATCTATCTGCTTAAGTAAAGTGAATTGTTTTTCCTGTGTATCAAAAAGGGTCTTGATTTGTTCTTCCAATAGTAAGTTCATTTTTTGATGCAGACTACGGATTTGCATTTCTGCTTTCAGGTTGATCAGGTAATCGTTTTCGTTTCTCATCCTGTCTTTTTCCTCCTGCCGGTTCTGGCTCATCATAATGACGGGAGCCTGCAAAGCTGCAATACAGGAAAGTATCAGGTTCAGTAAAATAAAAGGATAGGGGTCATATTGGTAACGCCCGATAGCTATTACATTGAAAATGACCCAAAGTGTCAATATGATGCCGAATAAAATTATAAACCGCCAGCTTCCACCAAACCGGGCAACTTTATCAGAAATCTTCTGTCCCTTGGTCAGTGTTTCCAGCGGGGGATGCAAAAGATTGTGTATAATCAATTTCTCCGCTTTGAGGGCGTCTTTAACTATCTGATGCAATTTATTAAGATGCTCATTCTCATCAGACAATAACTGATCAATTTCTTTATTATCTAATATCTTCATATCCGCTTTTGATAATAGTCGATAGCATTTTGAACCTTATATTCGCCTTTATCGTATTACGGGAATGGGCGGGTATGATGATGGACTGCCCGGTATCCAGCAGGTTCGATTTGTCATCGATCACAATTTCGGCTTTTCCATCAATAACCTGAATGAACGTATCGAAAGGAGAAATTTTTTCTGTCAATGCTTCACCGGAATCAAATGAAACAGCGCTGACATTGCCCGTTGTTTTCCTGATAATAGTTTTGATCACTACCGAATTGGGAATATATTCCAGGATTTCGACAATGATGAATGCTTTTGATTTTTCAAATTCTGAATTTTCCAATGGTGGTGTGATTAAGTTAATACTATTTAATAAGTAATAAAGGGCGGCTTATAGTTACTACCCTTCTTGTTTCCTTTCAGTTGTATTTGTCATTACGCATAATCTCTATAGTGTCCAGATAAGGATCTTTAAATAATTACAGTACAAAGTTGGAAATATTCAATCTTCCAAGTGTTACACATTTATGGAAAAGTCTTACACAAATCACATGTTTTCAAGGTTGCTCTTGCGTTTTTGTTTCAGTTTCTTATAAAAAGAAGGGGAGAGGCCGGTAGCTTTTTTGAACTGGTTGGATAAATGCGCTACGCTGCTGTAATTTAGTTTGTAAGAAATTTGCGTAAGGTTAAGCTCGTCATACAACAATAATTCTTTTATTTTTTCAATTTTATGGATGATAATGAATTGCTGTATGGTAATACCCTTTACCTCTGAAAATATGTTGGCCAGGTAAGTATAATCGTAATTTAATTTTTCACTAATGTAATCCGAATAGTTTATTTTAGGTAATTCATCGGAATAGTGAATCATTTCAGTAATTACATTTTTAATCTTTTCAATCAGGATGCTCTTTTTATCGTCCAGTAATTCCAATCCTGATCTGAGGAGGTTTTCTTTGAGTTGTTCGCGCTGTAGTTGTGTTATGTTTTCGAAAATTTCAACCATGCCAAGGTCAATAACTACATATTGTAATCCTAGTTTTGCCAGCTCTTCTTTCACCAGCATTTTGCATCGCAAACTAACCATATATTTTATATATAGCCTCATATTGGATTTGTTTAGCACCTGTACAGTACTGCTAATATTGTCGGGGGCTATAAAAGCTATGTCTAAAAACAAGGTGTTGTCAATTGATTCTTTTGCCAGGCTTTGTACTTAAGCGAGAATTTTTGTATGTAGAATGATTCCGCATTCCTCTAGATTGTGTAGGTGTAAATTTACGGAAAAAAAATGATACTATGTGCAGCTGTCTATATATACTAAAAACACAAGATGCAAACATTATGAATGCCTGACATCCTGTGTTTTACGGGTTTTTCAATCGCTACTTTACTTAGCAGGAATGATATCTATAATTACAGTTCTGTTGTAAAAACGTTCCTCAGGAAGGTTGTTTTCAAAGGGCGCCATACTGGCATCTTTACCAAATCCGTAGGTCTCAAATTTAACTCCTTTCTTTCCGGTATTTGATAAGGCATGTTCAATGATTTGCTGAGCACCCATTGCCCTGTCCTGCGATAAGTTACGGTTATATTTTTCCTCTCCGATTACATCAGTATGGCCATGAATAATAACAGTGCCGTTTTCCGGGATCAATGGTGTTACGATGCCTGTAAGAAAATTTTGATAGGCAGTGATGGATTTTGATTTGTCAAAATCGAACAGGATGCTGTAACGTAATCCTTCTTGTTTGGGATCGTTCACTTTCATCAGGCTGACAGTACTTTCTTTCCGGACTGAGTGACCGCTTTTTGTTTGCCCGAGCATGGCGATTTTATAATTACCCTGGGTATTGTTGCCTAAAATGGTTTTTCCGGAAACGGATTCCATGTCTCTTGTGTAAGGTCCGTAATTTTGTACATTCCCCTGCTCATCTGTCACTTCTACAGACCATGAATTAAACAGCTCACTGGCACCAGCTGCGTTAAAAATCACATGGCTGTCCAATGGGTCTTCCTGTATTGCGGTTATTTGTACTGGCTTTAAAAATGGCGAAGTGTTTCCTCCCACCTGCATCAGTAACTCAGGAGAAACGCTTGCGATATCCACCCTGCGGTCTTCTTCACGCAATAATGAGAGGTCTTTTACAGCGCCTGGTTGTTCTGATGAAATAAATGGTTTATCCCTTCCTTCTGTACTTATTCTTGAGGCATTGATTCCAAAAAGGGTTACCAGGTATTGTTTGACATTTTCAGCCAGTGTTTTACCTTCTGCCGGATTTTTATCTGATGAACCAGATAGTGTAATAACGCTTTGCGGATTGTCACGCATACGATCACCCATGATATTCAAAATGTTATGATACACTGCCAACTGCCTGGATGAGCGGCCGCTGTTTAGATTGTCCGGTTGACTCTGCTGCAGTTGTTCCTCTTTAAATGAGGTTGCCTGTGTTTTGTTTAGCATTACATAGCGATGAGGTATTTCAGTTGATTCCAGGTCAAAGAACACTGAGCTCTGAATCGGGAATGTCTCTTTCACCTGGCGGTTCAGCGGCACTACTTTAGGTGCCCGGACAGAAAACTGTACTTCTTTCTCTACGGGACTAACATAAGTTATTGTAGGTTCTGTTGTGGTTTTTACAGGAGCTGGTTTTCTGCCTGTACCAAACTTAAGCGCTATCCCTGTGCGGATGGTATAAAAAGACCATGATTCTACCGAACGGGGCTCATGGCCAAAATCTGTTTGAAAAGAGGCAAATGGCGAAAGCGACATTTGTGTTTCACTTGTTCGTTTAGAAAGCGGGATATCTATACCCGCACCTGCCTGTGCTGAAAATACGGTTTTTCGTATATCACTCCAGTCGGCCCTTGTATCAGGTTGCTTCAGTTGTGTGTACATAAATTCTTTGGACAGATTGATACTTAGTGTAGGCCCGGCAAATACATAAAATGCAGAAGCAAAGGGTGCTATCCGTAAACTTGGTTCAACAGCAATGTAACTGATATTGGTTGATAAGTTTGCCGGGCAATTACAGGGTGCCATCACACCGTCAAATTTAGCGCCACGGTTATCGTATGCTACATTCAGCATACCTCCCCATACTTTGCCAGGCCGGTACTCGGTCAATAACGAGGCGTAAGGCTTAACGCCATTTCCTTTGTGAAACGCGGTTGGAACGGTTAAGCTTTGGTTGAGCATTTGCGTTGTGCCACGATAATAGTTAAAATTTACTGCACCTGATTCGCCAAACCACCATACGGGTTGTACGCGTTTCACTTTTTGTGCATTGCCTGTTATGCCTGCAAAAATTAACATCAGGAATAAGAGTGCAAATTTTTGTTTTGGTGTATGATATTGTAACATATAATAGCTCTTTTAAAAATGAATGCTGTTGTTTTAATTGGATAGATCCGGCCCTCTGGCAAGATGAAAATATGGTTACAGTTTATTGGTTGTTAATAGTTGTATTTACCATAGTAACTGACGCAACCAAAGAAAGCGCTCTTCCATTGAGTACCGTTTGAACGGCATTTCCGGGAGTAGAGAACGTAACACCCGAAGAAGCAATGATGGTTCCCGTCATAACACCGCCGCCTGCTCCGTTAATGGTAGCTGCGCTGCCAACATACCAGAATACGTTTTTAGCCTGGGCTCCACCTGTCAATATAACACTGCGTGCACCTGATGGTCCGGCAATACCTACTGTTAAGCTGCTTGGTGCCTGAAAAATCCATACTGCATTCGGATCTCCCTTTGCATCCAGTGTAAGATCTCCGTTGGTTATTTTAAAAGTACCACTGGCAGATTTATAAACACCTGGTGCTATAGTTAAACCGCCCAGTTCGCCTGCGCCGGGATCAGTACCGCCTGGTTTTGAAGCCGGTGAGATACTGAGATAAGCAATGTTTGCATCAGCCAGGGCCTTTTGTGCAATGATAAATTTGGCAGCAGTTCCTGGAGGAGGAGGAGCTGTGAAGATACCGCCAGTTGAATTTCCTATATTCAACGGTGTTTCTGTGTAAACATCACCTGTAAGTCCGTCATGAAATCCGGTTATTAAAGTAGAGGCAGCGGTGGTACCGATACCGCCATTATTAATCACCGTATTGATTCCCTGGTTGGTTATCCCGGCATTTCCGCCAAAAGCTCCGAAATTAGCAGCGGTTCCCAGTGGTACGGGTTGTACAGGTGGTATAATTACCGCAAAGTTTGCACTGATGTTTTTATTTGCATTCATGAGGACTGATAATGGATTAGCTGACCCTGTAGCATCTCCATTCCATGATGTAAACGTATAGCCTGAACTTGGCGTTGCAGTTAACTGTACCGTAGTTCCGCTATCATAAGCTGCCCGATCGGGATTTTTTACAACAGTTCCTCCTCCGGTTGGGTTTATAGTTACAGTTAATGTGTAGCTGTTAAGCGTAAAGTTTGCTACTAATGTTCTGTTTCTTGTCATGGTAATCTGATAGGCCGCACTTGTGGAAACTACCGTTCCATTATCTGTCCAGTTGGTAAATGTGTATCCTGTATTTGGCGTTGCAGTAAGCAGTACGTTAGTTCCATGATCGTACTTTAACTGATCCGGATTTTTTGCAATAGTTCCGCCGCCGCTTGGGTTTGCAGATACTGATAATGTGTAGGAATTAATTAAGAAGTTAGCAACTAATGTTCGTGTTGCATTTATTGCGAACGTATAGCTTGAACTGGTAGAAACGATATTTCCACTTTCTGTCCAGTTAACAAAAGTATATCCGGTATTTGGTGTTGCTGTTACAGTTACCGAAGTTCCCGCAGTATAGGAGCCCGATCCGCTGTTTGTTCCACCTGCAGCTGGGTTTGATGATAATATTACTGCAAACTGCAATGCAGGTATACTGGTGAAGTTCGCAACCAGGGTTTTGTTTGCAGTCAAAGTAAACTGGTAACTTGAACTGGTAGAAACGATATTTCCGCTTTCTGTCCAGTTAACAAAGGTATATCCGGGATTCGGGGATTCGATGACAGTTACAGTAGACCCCACATCATATGAACCCGATCCATAGGTTGATCCGCCTGCAACGGGGTTAGATGATAATACTACCGCGTATTGAGTCGGCGGTATGATGGTAAAGTTCGCTATCAATGCCCTGTTTCCAGACATGGTAAACTGATAGCTTGGACTCGTTGAAGCTATCGTTGTTTTTCCGCTGTCTGTCCAGTTCGTAAAAGTATAACCGGTTTTTGGTGTCGCACTTACCGTTACTGTAGAGCCCTGTGCAAAAGTCCCTGCTCCGCTAACTATTCCGCCTGCTGCCAGATTGGTTGATAAAGTTACTTGCGGAATGGTAGTGAAAGTCCACACATAATCATTGACCATAGCAGTACGAAACTTGTCAGAAGCTGCGATTGTAATGGTACCTGTATACTTTGTAAAGGGTAACAAGGGAACATCCGGTTTAAAAGTAAAAGTTGTTCCAGTAGCAGTAGGAGCAACCGTTCCGGAAATAATCTGGGAACCTTGCTTGATACTGAATGAAGTAGCATTGATTGTTGCAGGATTCATGTCGGTATTGAAGGTTGCCGAGATGGCCTTATTAAGAACAACATCTACAGCTTTATCCATTGGATCGGTAGAAACTACCACCGGACAAGCGCTAATAATCCCCGATGTTTCGGTAACTTTTTTGCATCCGACCGAAAAAAGGGTCAGTAATAACAAGAGATACCATTTGTTGTTTAATTTTTTTAAATAGCCTTTACAATTTTGCAACAAGGTATTGCCAGTAGTGAAAGAGTTTGTTCTCATAATTAGATGTAATCGTCTGCTTTGAGTATTGACAGAATGCTTACTTTACAAAAATATGGCGATGGATCTGCAGCACTGTTACACAATTGTTTAAAAAAGTTACATCATTCACACATTCGTGAATGACATTTATAATTTATAATTAATGACATTTATAATTTATAATTAGTGTGTCTGATAGTTGATTTCAATTGGAATGATCTGATGAGGCATAATTTTTTTGAAATGCAGACAGAATAAATTACATTGCCTAATGGATTAAACGCGAATTTCCAGAGACAACTTCGCAATTTCTGACTTTTCTCATGCGTTATACGATACAACTTGATATCACCAGAATACAGGCATTGACAGATTCCATATTCGCTGTTGCAATGACAATTTTAATCCTTGAAATAAAAATTCCGGTAGGGCTCAGTTCCATTGATCTGACAAAATATTTTTTTCGGAATACTTTTTCTGAGCTATTTATCTACTTTTTGAGCTTTGTAACCCTGGGCATTTTTTGGATAGGCTCGCATTTTCATCATCATCTCATAACACAGACGGACAGAATAAGCAGTTGGTTTAATATTTTTTTCCTGATGCTGATTTGTATAATACCCTTTTCGGCCGGATTCCTCAACCATTACAAGCATGAGAAGCTAAGCATCATTTTTTACAGCATTAACCTGATCATTGCAAGTCTTTTCCATTTTTTTATGTTAGTGTATGCCTGGAAGAAAAAATACGTCAAGCCGTACCTTACAGATGACCAATATCAAAATGCAAAACATCGGATTTTAATTCCCATTTATTTTTACCTGGCTATCATCCCAATATCCTTCTTTTCTCCTGATGTTGCCATATACTTGTTTCTGATACCTGTTGCTTTACACGTTTTGCCTGAAAGCGGGAATAAGCAAATTAGCGACTGAGGCTTGGTAGTGCAAAACAGTCATCAATTGGCTTG
>JBHAFM010000100.1:0-32692 GCA_041856175.1 Sediminibacterium sp. | reverse complement strand
GTTGCGCATTTTCCTTTCTGATTCTTTAAGTTCCGCCGCAAAAAACATCATCAGGTCATATAGATAGTCCTGGTTGACTTTTAGTGTAGCTGTAAAAAACTCAATATCAATAAAACAGACATCCGTAGGTAGCAGTGCTGTTGCGGACACGGGATAAATGGTGTCACTTCCCAGTCCCCTGTGACCAGCAATGGCTCCGCCCCTGGCAAACCGCAGGATCAGCTCTTTATCATCCCCCCATTTTTTGTGCACTTTCACTAATCCTGTATGAATAAAATACATGCCGTGCACTTCTTCTCCTTCTGTGAAAAGAACTTCCCCTTTTTTATAATGGTACATTTTCCGGTTGGTATCAATTGCAGGCAGCCATTCAGGCCTGCATAGCCTGCACATGGAACAGGTAGTAAGGTCACATTTCCCTTTTTTCACTTTCATAATTACCTATAAATTGGTGATAAAACTAAGTTTTAAATACATTAATCAAATAAAAATATAAATATTAATTATAGAATTATTTGAAATTACAGTAATTGTAAGTATTTTTATTGCAAATAATAGTAGTTTTAATTAAAAATAATAATTATTAATGTGTATTTCATTACATATAAATAATTAAAATGTAAAAAAAGGACTACCAATTTCTCAGATTGAACTATGGATTATTAGTGAGATGGAGCTAATGTATTTCCTGTATCTCCCGCATTGATTGCCTGCCGATTGAATACTTTGATCTTGTTTTAACCACTGCCCGATTGCCTGCCACATAAAACGTAAATGGCTTAACTAAATACGTGTTGTATGATGGCGCAAGAAGAAAAAAGAATAACCCGGTCTGTATATAGCAATGCAATGCTATGGCGATCCCTTTTACCATTTACCGGCTACGTCTGAAGCAAATAAAAAACCCCGGCCGATGTGGAAGTCTGAACCGGGGCGTCGGAATTTAAATTGAAGAACAACCTAAACCCAAAACAAAGTTATGGCTAAAAAAACGAAACTAACTGCTTATGTACGGCTACTGGTGCTGTGCTTACTTGGTACTATTGGCGTTAAAGCGCAGTTTACCTTAGTCGGACAATTACGCACTCGAACCGAAATCCGTGATGGATTCGGTAACCTGGTACCTAAAAATGCAAAAACTGCCGCATTTACCTCTCAGCGGACCAGATTGATTGTTGGATACAAGTGGGACAGAGTGACTTTCGGCGTTACTTTACAGGATGTGCGGGTATGGGGACAAGATGCCTCGTCCATTTCCAATGCGGATGGTAACCGGTTGATGCTGCACGAAGGCTGGGCTGATGTTACATTGGCAAATAAAGCAGATACCACCATCAAATTCAAACTGGTTGACCAGCTTTCCATTAAAATTGGAAGACAGGAACTTGTTTATGATGATGTACGCCTGATTGGTAACCTGGATTGGTTGCAGCAGGGTAGACGACATGATATGGCACTGCTTAAAATGGCGCACAACGGTTGGCAGGTTGACCTGGGGTATGCTTATAACCAGAACACTGATGCATTCGGCATCACCAACACTTCCTATTTACCTGGTAACATTCCGGCATATATTAAAAACTCTGGTGGTGTTTTGGTGCCTACCCCCGCTGGAATAGTTCCACTTGCTGCAGGCGGAAATGCAGCAAACAGCAGTTCAAAAACGGGTGCTCCTGTATATGCTAATCCTGCCAGCACAAATGCTGCCAGCCAGAATTATAAATCGTTCACCAGCTTATACATCAGCCGTAAGTTCAACCAGACGAAATTATCTGCACTCTTTTTCAACGACCGTTTTGGGAAATACAAACTTGATTCCGTAGGCGACAACACAGGATATGTTTATGGAAGAAGATTTGTCAGCGCCGGCAGCAGTGATCCGTTTGATTATTCAGGTATGAACAGCCGTTATACTTACGGACTAATGATCAATCATACCATTGGCAATGCTTCCGGGTTTGGTAAGATTGCCATACAGGCTGCTTATTATAAACAGTCAGGTAAAAACAGGGAAGGAGGATCACTGAATGCGTACCATTATACAGCCCTGGCAACTTACCAGAAAGGGAAGTTCAGTTTTACACCCGGTTATGATGTGCTTTCGGGCAATGATGCTGTTTCTCCATCCGGCGAAGACAATCGCTTTGACCCCTTATACGGAACGCCGCATAAACACTGGGGTTACATGGATTATTTCTATGTGGGTACTGGTGCCCCTGCAGGAGGTTTGAATAACGCTTATTTCAAAGTGAAGTACACCAGCAATCTGTTTTCAATCGGCGCAGACTTCCACACTTTTGCTTTGAACAAAGACATGAAAAAAGCGGATGGTACTGTAATTGACAAAAAGCTTGGTAATGAAGTGGACATCCTGTTGAATTATACGCTCAACAAATTTACCGGGATAGAACTGGGCTATGCGTTGATGAATGCTAATAACAGTATGGTTTTTGCCAAAGGACAGGCTGCCGCAGATGCAGTTGCCGATACCTATAAGAAAACGGGTACCTGGTTCTATGCCATGATCAACATTCGCCCGGATTTCTTTTATGCCAAACCCATAGCGATAAAACAGTAGCAGTATTATACTATTTACCTTCTTAAACTGATTGACATGAAACATCTGATAAATAAAATATTCTTTTTTGCAGGCCTTATGGCCGTAGTGGTTGCAGTAACATCATTCAGAATGGTTGGTCCGCCCAGGAAAATCAAACTGGGGTTTATACCACTGACCGATTGCGCTCCGCTCGTAGTAGCCAAAGAGTTAGGACTCTTTGCAAAATATGGCGTTGATGTGGAACTGTCAAAGGAAGCATCATGGGCTAATGTGCGTGATAAAATTCTGAACGGTGAACTTGATGGAGCACATTGCCTGTTCTCCATGCCACTCTCTGTTTATACAGGTATTGGCGGTAAAGCAGGTTCTGACATGAAAATTGCCATGATCCTGAGTAATAATGGCCAGGCAATTACACTCTCGAAAGATTTTTGTGGATTGGTTGGCTTTAAGGAGGTAAATAGAGTGGCCGCCGCGGTTAAAAATGTGCAAAGCAGAAAGGAAGTCACGTTTGCCATGACTTTTCCCGGTGGTACACACGATATCTGGCTTCGTAACTGGCTGGCGGCTGCAGGTGTTAACCAGAAAACGGTTGGTATCATCACCATTCCGCCGCCGCAAATGGTGGCCAACATGAGGGTTGATAATATGGAAGGCTTTTGCGTAGGAGAACCCTGGAACGGGGTAGCCGCCGCTCAAAATATAGGATTTACGCATATCTCAACACAGGATATCTGGAAACATCATCCTGAAAAAGCATTGGTTGTTAATTCACATTTTGCTGCAACGGACAAAGAGAGCCTGAAAAAAATCATGAAAGCAGTAATTGAAGCCTGCAGGTGGCTGGACAATATGGGTAACCGCAAAAAAGCAGCTGGATGGCTAACCAAACCTAATTATGTAAATGCACCTCTACAGGTGATTGAAGCCAGGCTGGCGGGTTCGTATGACCTGGGCTGTGAACTGGGTGTGCAGAAATACAAAGATGATGGTATGACTTTTTATAATAACGGTGTTGTCAATATGCCCCGTAAGTCTTATGCTACATGGTTCCTGGCACAATACGTTCGTTTCGGTTACTTAAAATCAGAACCCGATTATAAAGGAATAACTGAAAAATTAATTCTCGATGATCTTTATGCAGAAGTAGCCCATGAAATGGGAGTGCCTATGCAACCTGATATGCAGCCTTTCAAAACAACCTATGATGTACCATTTGATCCGAAGAATGTGACTGCTTATTTAAAAACATGTAAGCGATAAAACATAAAACCCTGTGCTATGAAAAAAATATTCTCTTTACAGACACTTTATTTTTTTGTAGGTATTGCTTTGCTGGGAGGGTTATGGGAACTCATTGCAATGCTTACCAAACACGAAGTGCCCAGTCCAAGAGCAACCTGGCTTGTATTCAAAGAGGTCATGCAGCACCCCATGCAGAACGACCCTGACTACAAAGGAATTGGTATTAAATTGTTGAGCTCCCTGTCAAGGGTAGGCATTGGCTTCGGGGCAGGTAGCTTGGTGGCGGTTCCATTGGGGTTGTTGTTGGGGTCTAACAAAATAACCATGAGTATCATTAATCCCATTGTCCAGCTATTAAGGCCGGTTTCGCCACTTGCATGGTTTCCGTTAGGCCTTGCTATTTTTCAGGATTCACATAAAGCAAGTGTGTTTATGATCTTTATCTGCTCTTTATGGCCAACATTGATCAATTCCGCTTTTGGGGCATCCCATATTCCACAAGATCATAAAAATGTCAGTAAGGCTTTTGGTTTTTCCAGGTGGAAATACCTTACTAAAATATTATTGCCATTCAGCCTTCCGCATATTATTACCGGCTTACGTTTGTCAGTCGGTATCGCATGGATGGTGATTGTAGCAGGTGAGATGCTGAGTGGCGGTATCGGATTGGGTTATTTTGTATGGGATGAAGGATTTAATGGTGGCAGTATTGCCAAAATCCTGGTTGCTATCATTATTATTGGGTTAGTGGGACTGATCCTTGATAAGATCTTTCTTTCCCTGCAAAAAAAATTCACTTACGCGTTGTAATGATTCATTGTCTAAAGCTTTATTTTATGTCTAACGTATCTATATTACCTGAAGAAAATACTGAAATGATTGATAATACAGATATTATTTCTAAAACTGTATATGCCACAAACAGTATCGAACTAAATAATGTTACTGTAAGTTTTAAAACGCCCAAAGGAATATTTACTGCAGTAAAAGATATTTCACTCACTGTTGGCAAAGGGGAAATTGTTTCGCTGATCGGGCATTCTGGCTGTGGTAAATCAACGCTGATGGGCACCATCAGTGGTATGGTAAAACAAAGTAGGGGTTCGGTCATTGCCAATGGCAACCTGGTTACCAAGCCTGGCCCGGATAGGGGGATTGTTTTTCAGAACTATTCATTACTACCCTGGTTGAGTGTGTACCATAATATTTATGAGGCAGTTGATGCTGCGATACATGGAAAAACAGCGGCTGAAAAAAAAGGATTAGTAGAGCACAACCTCAAAATGGTAAAGCTTTGGGAACATAAAGACAAGCTGCCCGGCCATTTATCTGGTGGTATGAAACAAAGGGTGGCTATTGCCAGGGCATTTGCCATTAATCCAAACATTCTGTTATTGGATGAACCTTTTGGAGCATTGGACGCACTCACCAAAAGCAACCTGCACGTTGAACTCTTAAAGTTATGGAACCTGGATAACAGGGAGAAAACCATTGTAATGGTTACACATGATATAGAAGAAGCCATATTTTTAAGTGACCGGGTAGTGGTCATGAGTGATGGGCCGGCAGCTTCGATCAAAGCCATTGTAGACGTGCCATTACCAAGACCCAGGAATAAAAAGGAAATTGTTCATGACCCCGTTTATATGAGTATCCATGATAAATTACTGGGGCTTTTGGTTGATACGCTTTCCATTTATGATCTTTGATCATCCTGATAAATGCATGGCAGTATATAAAGCCGTGATCCGCTGCCATGCAAATCATATGTTATTCATGATATAATCAACTAATTTATTACACCTGGAATTGCCGAATTCAAAAATAGCTGTATCAGAAGAAAGCTGGTACAATGCATTCTTCATTAAATTTTTAGCCCTGTGAAGCCGCACTTTGATGTTGCTGTCGCTGATACCCAGGCACTCGCCTATTGCACTGTTTTCCATTCCTTCCACCTCTTTTAACAGGTAAATAACCCTGTATTTCTCCGGTAACTGATCAATCGCGTGCTCAATCAGCTGGCGGGTTTCTTTCTGCATTGCTTGCTTCTCAGGATTCATTTGATTGGTGGCTGGTAATTGGATAATTTTTTCTGAATGGTCAGTATGATTGGACATCAAATGCAGTTGTCCCTTTTTAGTATTCCTGATGTGAAGAAGCGCCTCATTAATCCCAATCCTGATCAACCACGTGGAAAATGCCGCGGTGCCCCTGTATTGTTGCAATTTACTATAAGCTTTTAAGTAGGTGTCCTGCATCACATCGTCAATTTCATCCTCTTTTTTTATATAGCCCCTGACAGCCCTGTAAAGGATTTGGTTGTAACGCCTGAGCAGTATCTCAAACAATTCCTTCTCACCGCTTAAAATACGTGCAATGACAGTATTATCAGGCAGTTTATTCGATTCATAACCGGCTATGCCTACCACTTTCATGTTGCATCCTTTTTGGTGATTAGATACAGATTGTTGCAGGAAGTTACAGGATTCTGTAACTAAATGTTCCTTTTGGTATCCAATAAAGGCACCCTAAACATTTATATTATGACAACTTCAGTAAAAAACGCAGAAATTCAAAGATTATGGCTAATCCTTAAGTACACATTTAGCTTTGTGCCTATTGCTGCAGGGTTAGACAAGTTTACCAACCTCCTTGTGCACTGGGATACTTATGTGCATCCGTCCATAGCCGGTATGCTTCCATTTGGTGCGGCAGGATTGATGAAAATTGTTGGCGTCATCGAAATTATAGCCGGGATACTTGTGTTCAAAAAGACACAGATCGGTGCCTATATCGTTTCAATATGGCTGTTGTTAATTGCGCTCAGTCTTGTCTTTTCAGGAACACACCTCGATGTTGCTGTACGTGATATTGTGATGGCCATAAGTGCATTTGTGCTGGCCAAACTTTCTGGTATAGAAGGCATTGAGCTTAAAAGCAGGGAGTAAGCCAACAAAGGCTCTCTGACTAAAAGAAAAATGGCCTAAATTGGTGTGCGAAAGATGTACGCCCAAGATGATGCATGATCTGTTGCTTACAAGTGTTCATAAACACATTAGCCTTCTCCCACAGGAAGAAGCTCATTTTATTTCCTTGCTGGCATTCAGGAAAATCAAAAGAAAGCAATTCCTGTTACAGGAAGGTGAAGTCAACAGGTATGCATCATTTGTAATTGATGGATGCCTTCGGAGTTATTCCATAGATAAAAATGGATTCGAACACGTTCTGCAGTTTGCCCCTCCCGGCTGGTGGATAGGTGATATGCAAAGTTTTTTAACACAGACGCCGGGAACGCTCCATATTGATGCGGTTGACGATAGTGAGATCATCCAGCTGTCAAAAAATGATCTCGACCAATTATATGCCGTTGTTCCCATGTTTGAACGCTTTTTCCGCATATTGGCCGAGAAATCCCTGGCTACTTACCAGCATCGTTTGATCAATAACCTGAGCCTGTCTGCCAGGGAACGGTACAATAATTTCTGTCAATTGTATCCTTCTTTGATTCAATGCCTCCCGCAAAAGCAGGTTGCCGCTTATATTGGCGTTACGCCTGAATTTCTAAGCAAGATGCTGAACCAGCATCCGAACAAGGATTAAACTCATTCCCGGCAGGCCATGCCAAGTTTTCTTAATCTACATTATTGGTTACCTGGTTAGGGGCATTGTAATTTTGTTCTGCTTAAAAGGAGACAATATGAACAAAACAGAAATATTAGTAACTGGCAGTGACCAAGAGAGGATAACTGCTATCATTGAATTGATTAATAAACATGAAGAATGGTATGGCATTGGCGCTTCAACAGGTGAGGAAGCCATTGAAAAGTTTCATCAGGGAAATATTGCTATCGTACTATTGAACGGTATCAATGAAGCCGATGAGAAGAAGCTACGTAAAATATTTACCTACCAGAATGAGGATGTGGTTATCAGGCAGTACTACAACGGAGACAACCAGCCGGTAACCAGTACGATCAATGAAGCACTGGACAAATACAGACGCCACAAAAAGCCGTCAGTTTCATTTACAGACAATGCTTTTGGCTTAAACATCAATCTTCAATAACACAATAGCATTCATTTAAAAAAAAGAAGTCATCAAATGAAAAAATCAATCGAAAGAATAATTGCCAAACCTGCAAGACCGGGTATGGTGGGAGACGGGTTCAGGGTATACAATTATATCCCCGGAGCCAATATTTCACAACGCAGGATCAGTCCCTTTTTAATGTTGGATTTCAATGCCGAATACGATTTTGGCCCATCCGAAACAGTCAGAGGCGTAGATGTACATCCACACAAAGGTTTTGAAACTGTGACCATTGCTTATAAAGGAAGTGTGGCCCATCACGACAGCACTGGCAACAGTGGTGTTATAAATCCGGGGGATGTACAGTGGATGACGGCAGGAGCAGGTATCCTGCATAAAGAATACCATGAAGAAAAATTTTCCAAAACGGGTGGCCCCTTTGAAATGGTGCAGCTTTGGGTAAACCTGCCTAAGAAAGATAAATCCACTCCTGCACATTACCAGGCTATCACTGCCGCACAAATGGGAAAAGTGGAATTACAGGGAGGTGCAGGGCTGGTAAATGTAATTGCTGGTCGTTTCAATGATGTGGCTGGCCCTGCTGCAACTTATTCGCCTGTTAATTTATTCGATATTAAGCTCAACAAAGATGCGGCATTAACTGCTGCTACCCCTGCCGCTCATAACACGGCGCTTTTGGTGATCAATGGTAGTATTATAGTAAATGATGAGCAGGTTGCGGAACATAGTTTTATTTTGTTTAAAAATGACGGCGACGAGATCAACATCAAAGCAAATGAAGAAAGTGTACTGCTGTTATTAAGTGGTGAGCCGATTGACGAGCCCATTGCGAGCTACGGCCCCTTTGTGATGAATACGCAGGAAGAAATATATGAAGCTATTCAGGAATTTCAATCAGGGAAATTTGGAGTTTTAGCATAAATACTGACATTATGAAAAAGTCGATTGAACATATTCTTTTTGGAAGGGAAAAACAGATCACAAAAGAAGAAACTGTACGACAACCATTACCCCACAAAGATTTCCGGTTTGCCAACCCGTTCATTGTATTGCACCATATGGGGCCCGAAACCATATTGGCAGGAGAGACATTGCGCATACACCCACATCCGCACCGGGGTTTTGCCCCGGTTACTTTTCAATTACTGGGAGAGGGTTATCACAAAGACAATGCAGGGCATGATGAAATCATACGCGCAGGAGATGTACAATGGATGTTTGCAGGCAAGGGTATTTTGCACAGTGAAGGCCCTACGGAAGCGCTTTTGCAGAAAGGCGGCATACAGGAATTTATCCAGCTATGGATTAATGTGCCAAAAGACCATAAGTGGGACGCACCTTTTTACCAGTCAGCCGCGAAAGTACAACAGCCGTCAGTGTTGCAACAGGCTGGCGTAAACCTGCGCCTGGCAAGCGGCACTTATGATGGCCAAACAGGGCCACTAAAAAGTTTTACCCCTGTTATTTCGATCATTGGGGAGATAGTGAAAGGGAAACAGGTGCAGTTTACGGCCATACCCGGTTACTGGACTTTATTGTATGTAGCCAATGGCACCATCAACATCAACCAGGAAACCATTGTTCAGCATAACCTGGTCGTTTTTCAAAAAGAGAATGATGAAGTAATTGTTACAGCAGAAGAAGATGCACAGGTTTTGTTTCTTTCTGCAGAACCGATTAATGAACCGGTAGCAGCCAAAGATAATTTTGTCATGAATACCCAGGAAGAAACAGAACAGGCTATTACCGATTATAAAAATGGCGTTTTCGGTGAATTAAATTATTAACCACAATTAAAACAATGCTATGAAAGAGGAATACAAAAGCCTGGCTTTACTGAAAAATGCAGCCGAACGTCGTTTTGAAATGAAAGTAGACAATTATACTGCCGTGATAACATTCGAAGAAAATGCTGGTGTAATAAAATTATTGCATACCGAAGTGCCGGAACAGTTAGAGGGAAAGGGTGTTGCTACGGCAATTATTGAAAAAACGCTCGACTACATTGGAGAAAACAGCCTTCAGTTGATACCACTATGTCCCTTTGTGGTTGCTTATATTAAACGCCATCCCGAATGGACAAGGATAATGATTCACAATAAGACCCATAACTAAAAAAGCGCGGGAATAGTTCAGGTTTAACGAGGCCCTTAATCCTGCTCAATTTTGATGGTAATGCCGTCCAAAAATTTATCCACCATCAGTTGGCAAGACAGCCTAATGGCAGGATTCGTGACGCCTGTTTTTATGATGGTACTATGTTCATTTCTTTGCTTTTGAGGTAAAGGAAGTGCGATTTTGACGATCTCAATCAGGCAGGTGGCGCATCTGCCCATACCCCCACATTCGCCAAATCCTTCCAGCAGTCTCTGGTCATTAAGCAACGTCATCAGGTTCCTGTACTCACCGGTGTAAGTGCTTATTTCATATTCGCCAGTTTCTTCTATTATTTTTATCAGAATATCCTTGTTCCTGTTTTCCATACATTTGATTGATCAGTGTTTTGTTGAGCCTTGGTTCCGATATAACCCTTATAAGCACCTGTAAATGCTCAGAGGGATGAAGTTCTTTCATTCCAGAATTCATCTGCATAACTATCTTTCAACGAGATAACGGGAACCTTGTTCAATTGTTTGCCAATGCTATCAAGTTGCGCTTTTTCCAATGTTTTTTCAAGATGGGGAAAAAGTTCTCTTTCCTCAAAGCGGATGTGCTTTTCGAGCAGATCAGTGAGACGACTAAGTTGGGCTGAGGCATTATCATTTGGATACTGATGTAAGCCCTCTACCAATTGATGAAGGGTTATATGTTCTTCAACAGCTTTAACAACCAGGTTATCATGGACAGGAGCAAAGAGAATGGTTTCTTCTTCTATGAAATGTAACTGCATGTGATGTTGCCAGAAGTGTTGTACGTATGTAATGATGCGCCCTGGTGCTATATTTTTTTTTAACCCCCGGCTTATTTTCCAACAAAACAGCAGACTGAAATGATGCTCCCGGGAAAGTTTCATGATGTGTTCGCTGCGTTTAATAGGATTTGCTTTCATGGGTACTTAGGTTATGGTGATGGGTTAAGCAGTTGATGGATAAAGTGCTGTAATATCAGTGCATGTGTATGGGCATTATCCCGGGCAGCATAGAGCAGGGTTGTCTTTTTGTGGCTGCGTATGTACAAGAGCAGCGTTTTAACTGCTTTGGCTTGTTTTAATTCCTGTTCATATTCACGGCTGAACTGGTCCCATTTTTCAGGCGTATGGTTGAACCATTTGCGCAGCGTGGGAGAGGGGGCTATCTCTTTCATCCACACGTCTATGTATGCTGGTTCTTTTTTGAGTCCGCGTGGCCAGAGCCTGTCCACCAATACACGAAAACCATCCTTTTCCTCAGGGGGATCATATACTCTTTTTATTTGCAGGCAATGTTGGGTAGACATGGCAGATACATTGAATAGTGCCTATAATAGATTTTTCATACCATGTTGTTTGTAGTGTGCTATTTTAATTTCGAAAAGCTCGGCCATTTTGCCGGCTCGCCATTTGGCTTCCGTTGCTTTTGCCCCGGTAAACAATTCGTCAATAGTAGCAATGAATAATTCCATCCATTTTCCAAAGTGCTCATGTGTTACTCGCAAACCGGCATGAGGCGGGAAGGGACTGCCGAAATATTTCTTATCATCCAAGAGGATTGTTTGCCAAAAATAGACCATCTTCTGCAGGTGCTCAGGCCAATCGTCTTTGATTCTTTCATTGAAAATTGGCGCCAATAATTGGTCAGCTCTTACTTTATCATAAAAATTGTGTACCAACTTTTTGATATCTTCAGCAGTCGTTATGTCGTTTTGATGCTTCATTTTATATAATATATAAATACCTTTATATCTTCTAATAATACAAAAAACTATCTGTGTTTTAAGAAAGCTAATTTCTTCTCCAGCTGGTCATTGAATTCCACCAGGTTGGTTCCTTTTAGAAGATCGTGTATGTCTTTTCTTATTTTTTTAAATTCATAGTGAAGCGGGCAAGGGTGTTTCTCAGAACATTCATTCAGGCCCAGTCCGCAACCAACGAAAAGATGGTCACCATCAACTGCCTGTACAATATCAGCCAGGTTACAGGAATTGTTTTTCCTGTCAAGATAGAATCCACCGGTCGGGCCTTTTAATGATTGGACGAGCCCCTTGCGACTCAGGTCTTGTAATATTTTCGCAATGAAATATTCTGGGGAGTCGATTCCTTTTGCAATTTCTTTAACGCCTATTTTCGCACCATCTTCTGATTTGTTGGCAATAAAAATCATTGCCCTGATGGCATATTCACAGGTCTTTGAAAACATGTATTGGCTTTGTGTGAGACAAAGATAAAACAATTTTTAAAGTAAAATACTTTTTTGTCTTTTAATAGGTTGCTGTGGCAGCCCGTACAAGTTGTAGTAAGACTGGCCAGCTCTGAAAAATCACCAATAATAATCCCTTTCTTTGTAAACAGTTTTATTTTATTTATTGTGTAAAGCATTTAGCTGAGTAATGTCCTTCTCCCGACGATATAGCCTGTCTGTCATTTTGTTTATTATTGCTATTTGTTGGATACAAACCCTGCATGCAGCAGACACTACTCTTGTACAATTGAAATGGTGGCACCAGTTCCAGTTTGCCGGTTATTATGCTGCAGATATCAAAGGATTTTACAAGGATGAAGGATTAGCTGTGAAGCTGCTTCCGGGTGATGCACAACATAACCCGCTCGAAGAAGTGCAGGCTGGCAGGGCTCAGTTTGGTATCTCAGGGTCGGAACTGCTTGTTAATTATGCCAAAGGAATACCGGTAGTAGCTTTAGGGGCGCTTTTCCAGCATTCGCCCTATGTGATTATTTCGCTGGAACAGAAGCGGATCCATGTTCCCAGCGACCTTGTTGGCAAAACACTGATGGTTTCTGAAACACAGGGATGGGTTGAATTGCAGGCTGTATTCCTTAAAGAAGCGATTCCGCTAAACTCGTTGAAGGTTGTTACACATAGCTGGAAAAACACGGACCTGCTCAATGGAAAAGCGGATGCGCTTACCGGATATTATTCAGTGGAGTTGAACCAGCTGAGGAAATTGGGCGCAACCCCTTCTTATATACAACCCATTAACTACGGGATTGATTTCTATGGCGATATTCTTTTCTCGCTGAAACGCATGGTAGATAATTATCCGGAACGTACCAGCCGGTTTCGTAAGGCAAGTTTCAAAGGGTGGGAATATGCCATGGCACATACAGATGAGATAGCAGATTATATCCTTACACTCCCGGGGGTGCAGGAAAGAGGTGTTACCAAAGCCGATCTTCTTGCCGAGGCAGAAGCCATGCGTAAACTGATACTGCCTAATATGGTAGACATCGGTCACATGAATGAAGGTCGCTGGCAGCATATGCTGGATGTGTATAAAACACTCAAGCTTGTAAACTCCCATAGTCAATTAGATGGTTTTTTATATAACGAAGGTCAGAGCATATCGTCCGAAATGCTTCGCAAAGCGACTTATTATTCCATTGCTATTTTGCTTATACTGATGACCATTATTCTGTATAGTATATCACTCAGACGGTCAGTGAGTAAAAGAACGGCGGAACTGAATGTTGAGATAGAACGACGGACACATGCCCAGGAACAACTACGCATCAGTGAAGAAAGATTGGAAATGGCTACCGATGCGGCCGGCTTGGGTATATGGGATTGGAATCTGGAAACCGATACTATTTATTTTAGTGATATGTGGAAGACCATGCTGGGGTATGAACCGGGCGAATTGAGCAATACGCTTCAGACCTTCACAGATATGCTCCACCCAGACGAGCGTGAGATGCTGATGAAACAATTGATGGAGCATGTAAATGGTAAAACGAGTAAATACCAGGCAATCATTCGTTTAAGAACAAAAGACAGAAGATGGAAGTGGGTACTGACTGTGAGCAAAGTAAGCCAGCGCGATAAGGAAGGCAAAGCTATCCGCCTTTCAGGTATTCATTTAGACATTGATGACATCAAACAAAAAGAATTGGAAATGCAGGAGTTGTCACAGGAACTGATGAATAGCAATAGGGAGCTGCAGCAGTTTGCTTATATCACTTCACATAACCTGCGGGCACCTGTTGCCAACCTGATCAGCCTGGTCAAATTATTTGAACAAAGCAGCCTGTCTGAAAAGAACCAGTTGTATTTTCAAAAAATTAATATCAGTGTGGATAAGCTTTTTGCAACGCTGGATGACCTGAATGAAATACTCTCATCCCGTGTCAATAAAGCTTCATCAAAAGAGCAGGTCTTTTTCGAAAAGCAATTAACGGGTATTATAGCTTCCATCTCAGAAGAGATCAAAGAAAAGAAAGCGGTGATTACCTATGACTTTTCAAAAGCACCTGATATCAACTACCCGGGAAAAGTAATCGACAGTGTATTGCTGAATCTCATTACGAATGCCATCAAATACAGGAAAGACCAGGAAGTGCCAGCCATACACATCAGTACAACTGAAGATGGGGAATTTGTGATTCTGGCAGTAAAAGACAATGGAAAAGGTATTGATATGGATCGGCATGGTAATAAAATATTTGGCCTCTACCAGCGGTTTCATGAAAATACGGATGGAAAGGGGCTGGGACTGTATATTATTAAAAACCAGGTAGAAGCCCTCGGTGGAAAAATAGCTGTTGAAAGTATTGCAAACAAAGGCAGCCTGTTTTATGTATTCCTGAAAAAAATAAACATGCCCTATGACGCATAGACCTTACCGGATATTATTGGTAGATGATGATGATGTTACTAATTTTCTAAGTAAGGAACTGTTGCGCCTGAACCTACCCGGCATTATTACGTATACCACCCAAAACGGGCAGGAGGCGCTTCATTTTTTGGCTGAGCAATCCTCAAATACATTACCTCATGTTATATTATTAGATATTAATATGCCTGTTATGGATGGTTGGGATTTTCTCTATGCCTTTGAGACATTCAGGCTGCAAAATGAGGATTTTGAGAAAATCATTGTATTTATGTTTACTTCCTCAGTTTATCATGAAGATATCAATAAGGCCAAAAGCTTTTCTTCGGTAAAAAACATCTATTCAAAACCCCTGGATGAAACAAAGATTAGTGAAATTATCAATTTGATAGCCTCATAGGCTGTTTGCAAATTTCCGGAAACACGGTACCAATAGTGAAAAACACTGAGGTTATGGTACCCAAAATTCAGTGTTTTTCTCGGGAATAAACAGTGTTTATTGTCGTAGCTTTCTGAAAACCGGAAAGTATCTTTAATAAGAGAATTTTGATTTATTTGATCGATTTTCTAATATCCTGATGAACCAGCAAAATCTGTAGCATTTTGATGCTACAGATTTTACTTCGATCCAATTTCCTTTAGATATATAAATCCTATGTTCTATTGCAGAATCACGAAATAGGGGCGAAATAAGACGCCCCTATTTTTTTTGAATACTGTGCTTGCAAACAAATATCAGGTTTATGTGAATTATTAAAGGTAGTTTGGGTTGCCAAAACAAAGACACAACTGCGATGTGCTTATTTGTGTTTTTGTTTGAGGAACGGTTCTGAGTGTAATGCATAAGTCATTAACTTTACGCCCACTGTTAAACCGGTACGCTAAATAAGGAACACTAAATGAGAATATTGATTGCAGACGATCACACACTTATCAGGGAGGGATTAAGAAAAATACTTGAAGAATCACTCTCCTTTGCAGAAGTGCATGATGTAGCTGATTCAGCTGATCTTTTCAAAAAAGCTATCAGCGAAAAATGGGATATTATTATCTCTGACATCAGCATGCCAGGTTATTCTGGAATTGAGATACTCAAGCAAATAAAAGAACATGCACCACAAACCCCCGTTCTAATGTTAAGCATGCATGCTCCGGAACAATATGCGGTAAGAGCGATTAAGGCCGGTGCATCGGGCTACCTTACCAAAGAAAGCGCTCACAATGAACTGGTGAAAGCTGTTCAGCAGATCCTGGGTGGCCGTAAATATATTACCAGTGAAGTAGCCGAGGTATTGGCAGGATCACTGGAACAAAAAAGTGAAAAAGCCCCGCACGAACAATTGTCCGACCGTGAATTCGAAGTGTTTAAGATGATAGTATTGGGCAAAAGTATTTCCGAAATAGGTGATATTTTATCGCTAAACGTTAACACCATCAGTACCTACCGGGCAAGGATCATGGACAAAATGAAAATGCAAACCAATGCAGACCTGGTCCGGTATGCTATCCAAAACAATATTGTCTGAGTAAAACACCGTAAACTGTAGTGTAATTACTACAATTTAGTGATGTGAATTACTATATGTTTTATACATCGCCCACTATTTTCCCTTTCCTTTCCCTGTTGTTACTTTGCATTGATCACTTAAGGTAGTTACGCTATTATTTGTGATTACATATCTAATTGATATCCAATATTCTAAGTAAAGATCCTTTGAAAACAGTTAAGCTTCTTTCTTTGACAGAAGCTATCTGTTTTATATATAATCATCCTTGAAAAACCTTGTAGTTAACCGCTACACGAGCTTTGTAGGGTTTCTTTACCTTACAAAGCTTTTTTGTGCCTATACCATAATCTTATTTGAGATGCAAACGTAGCTCTTGTGACCATAATCTGAACCTATGCCGTCCCATATTATAAAAATACTAATCGTAGATGATTCTGAATTCATACTTCAGCGCCTGCAGTTATTACTGACCTCTTTGGACCTGGTAAAAGAAGTAAAACTGGTCACCAGCGCTGAAGAAGGTATGCTGGCACTGGTCGGTTTTCAGCCAGATATTGTTATTCTCGACATTAATCTGCCAGGTAAAAATGGCATTCAGATGTTAAAAGATATCCGTGCAATGGAGCATATTTATCCTATAGTGGTCATTTTTACCAATAATACCCTTTCGGGTTACAAAGCTGAAAGCCTGCTATGTGGTGCAGATTATTTTCTGGATAAAGCGAGAGACTTCCATAGCATTCCTTCTATTATTGAAAAAACAAGCGAAAACCTTCAGGCAAAAGCATCATCCGAGACCTGATTATATCCCCAATACCTGTTTGAGCCTTACATATCCTGATTTACTGACGGGAAGTCGCACGCCGATGCTTAATATGGCGAGATGACTTTCTTTTTCATAGGGGTCTATCCTGGTTATGAGCTGTACATTCACCAGGTAAGAACGATGTATGCGGATGAACTGCTGGCTATCCAGTGCCTGCTCAAAATATTGCATGGTTTTATTCTTTAGAAAAGCACCCTCCTGGGTATGTATTTTTACGTAATCATCAGCTGCTTCCAGGTATTGGATATTGATGACCGGAATGATCTTTATTTTTCCGTTGTCTTTCAAAACAACCCTGCTGTGATGCGATTGGCTGGCAGTTACAGATTCCAATAGCTGTTCTGTTCTGTGCGCATATTCTTTTTGTTCCTGTTGCTGCCACTTCTGGATGGCTTTATCAAAGCGCTCCTTGCTAAAGGGCTTTAACAGGTAATCAATGGCATGCGCTTCAAAAGCCTTGATGGCATACTCTTCAAAGGCAGTTGTAAAAATAACTCCCGGCGGCTGATCAATCAGCTCCAGCATCTCAAAACCATTGATCTTTGGCATTTGTATGTCCAGAAAAACCAGATCAGGCTGGTGTTGCTGGATGGCTTTTACACCTTCAAAACCATCACTGCATTCCTGCACGATCTCGATTTCCGGATAGCCCTGTAAATATTCCTTTACCATGCTCCTTGCCAGGAGTTCATCGTCAATGATTACTGCCTTCATAATTGTGTTGTGGTATAATAAGGGTTGTGGTAAAAACAGATTGTTGCGCATTCGTACGTAGCAGGTCATTCCGGGCAAAAAGCAGAAATAGACGTCTTTGTATAGATGCCAGTCCAAACCCCGTTCCCTGCGTACTAATGGCTGTTGTAGCATCGAAAGGATTGGTCACTGTCAGCACCAGTTGTTCATTTTCTCTCATGGCGTCAATCGTTATCATGACTTCACCGATCGTATCATATAAGCCGAACTTAATGGCATTTTCAACAACTGGCTGTAATAGTAAGGTAGGTATTTGTAAGTTGCCTGCTTTATCATTTACTGTTATACGAGTTCGTAAACGATGGCCAAAACGCACTTTTTCAATATCCAGGTATAATTGCAGGTGGTGCAGTTCATCATCCAGTGTTACAGACTGGTGCTCTTCCTTTTTCAATGTCCCGCGCAGGAAATCAGACAGTTGTTGTATCATGTGCCGCGCTTTTTCAGGCTGGCTCCCTGCCAACGCGCTGATAGAGTTGAGACTGTTAAAAAGAAAATGTGGCTGCAGTTGCTGTCGCAATTTTACCAATTCTGCTTCCTTGGCCATTTTTTCTGCCTCCTCTTTCCGTTGGTCATTTTCCTGCTGCTCCTGTAAGGTATACCAAAGGAGACTGATCATAGCCATGCAGCCAATCATCAGGAATGACAGTATATAACGGACGTATATTGATTGATCAAGGAATAGCAAATAGGCTCCATCATTTTTAAAAATGAATTTCAGTATCCACTTGCTTAACAACAGCCAGTTGGCACTTAGTACAATACTGATGATTAATACATACCAATAGCGTTCTTTCTGCGGCAAATAGAACCGCATATTGTTAATGATGAGTACGCAACTGCCTGCCAGTAAAAGATTACTGAGTATGCTATCGGTAATGCTAATTGGAAAACCGAAGCCATAGCGCTCTATGACCGCCCATTGTACTGCCACCCATACCAGCCACCAGCTTAGGAAGGTAATGCGGAACCTGACGCCTTTTGTAATGGATTGAACCATAGCTGATTAAATGGTCTGTAAAAATTTGTTTGTACAGTCCTCTAACAAATATCCAGCTTTTACATTTACCATATGCTGGTATGCATCTCCGTCATCTTCTTCCCTGATCCTGGAATATACTTCGGCGCCATCGGTTATTTCTTCCAGTTTATGCAGTTCGGTAACACTAATGAATTTCCATTGCACCATGTGATGTGTATGATTGTAAAAGGAGTCCTGCTCTTTTTCACCTATCAATTGGGCTTTGTTAAAGGCATGAAGTTCATCTTCTCCCTGCACAAGTCTTAACTGTTCATCAAACTGGGCAATATGATTCCCCGTTCCACAAATAATTCGATAGACCAACTTGGCGAGATACCATTCCATAAATATTTTTTTATGGGTGTAGAAATAATGAGTCGGATCAATAGCTTTTGATCTCTATTCCTCCGAAAACTGTTGTGCCGCGCAGTACAATTATCTTGTTAGGGTCAAAATTACCCGCTTGTATGGGGCGTTTGTCTTCAATTCCGGCGAAAATGGCGACCGATTCTGACCGAACATCCCAATGCGGCGGTAAGATTAGCTTGGTGCCGCCGAATACCAATGTAATGTCAATGACAACTGTTCCATTAATATCTGCCTGGCTCAGGTTAATTTCTGAACCTCCCATGAAGCAGACGATCTCCCCGCCTTTAAAATTCTTTGAGGTTACCACTTTTTTTACTCCCCCGAAAACAGAAATACTATTGATCATGTCTTCCTCCGAAACTGTTGCCGATGCCCATTTTTCGCTACTGCGCTGCCGCAGGCAGCGCTCCCGGTAAAATGAATTGCGCTTCGGGCGAAACATATATAAGAGTCCCAATCCTATGATAATAATAGGCCAGAAATAAGGTTCCATATTTACATCCCTGATCACTTCACCCGAAAGAAATATGCAACCAATTGCCGTTATAATGATCCATGAATAACTTTCAAACCTGGATTTAATGCCCGATACCAGTCCGATAAGAATGATGATCATTGGCCAGGTGAATAACCATTCCGGCAGGGGGGCTCCCATTCGCCTGGCCAATAAGCCACCGCCAATAATCACCAGCACCAAGCCTGTCCAGAACCTGTCGTGCCTGTCGCTGCGTAAACTGTTGCTGTTGTTTTCCATTTTATTTGCTTTTGCATAACAAAACTATTACGACCTGGGATGCTTGGGAAATGACTTTAGGCTATAACCGGGAAATAGGCGGCGAATGGCGGAAATGTTTCGGCGAAAAAGCAGGCGATCGGATTCAGTTGCTGCTGCCGTCTGATTGCCTGCCTATCAGCAATACACCTGTAATTACCAGGGCCGTACCGGTTAATTGCATCAGTAATATTGGCTCTCCCAATATAAAATGTGCCTGGAGAATGGTAGAGACCGGACCAATACTGGTAATGATGGCTGCATTGTTGCTGCCTATACTTTTCATACCGGCACTCATCATAAATGAGGGCAATACGGTTGCTACAATAGCTATGGCTGCTGAATAACCTGCTAATCGGGGTGTGAAAGGAATGCCATGTATGGAATGTGTCAATAAAAAATGTATAAAGATACCCACAGTGGCGGCAAGCATGGCATAAGCAGTGTAGCGGGTGCTGCCTGCCCTGGTAACCAATCGTCCGGTGCCTACCAGATAAAAGGAATAAGTAACAGCGCATAGAAAGATCATCAAAGAACCATAAAGAAAACCAGGATTGGATGTGTCTAATTGTAATTCTCCAAAATAGGCAATGCCGATGCCAATATAGGTCAATACCAAAGCGATGGTTTGCGTTCTGCTGAGTTTGGTTTTGAAATAGAAAGTATTGATCAGTATTGCAAATGTCGGATAGAGAAAAAGTATCAGGCGTTCAAGCCCGGCCGAGACATATTCCAACCCTATAAAATCAAACAAACTGCTCAGGTAATAACCAAATATGCCCATTGTGCAAATGAGTATCCACTGTCTTTGCGACAAAGGTTGCGTGCGCTCATTTTTAATAACAAACCATGCAGCGATCATGTAAAACGGGAGAGAGAATAACATGCGAAGACTGAGCAATGTTACGGCATCCACCCGTGTGGACTGAAAGGCAAGCTTTACAAAAATTGCCTTTGTAGAAAAAAGCAAAGCACCCAGCAGCGTAATTAAAAAGCCTTTAAAGGTAATACGCTGGGGTGCCATAAGATAATAAGATGGAGTGATAGAGTGACTATACGCTTACGTTGAAGTCCCTCAGTGCATCATTCAGGCTTGTTTTGAGGTCTGTACTCGCTTTCCGCTGGCCGATAATGAGGGCGCAGCTCACCTGGTAGTCGCCTGCGTTGAACTTCTTGGTATAGCTACCCGGAATGACTACGCTCCTGGCAGGTACGCGTCCTTTGTATTCGATGGGTTCAGAACCACTTACGTCAATGATCTTGGTGGACTGGGTAAGCACAACATTGGCGCCCAATACCGCTTCTTTTTCCAGCACAACGCCTTCTACGACAATGCTTCGGCTTCCGAGAAAACAACTGTCTTCAATAATAACCGGGCTGGCCTGCAATGGTTCCAGTACGCCGCCAATGCCCACACCGCCACTCAGGTGAACGCCCTTACCGATCTGCGCACAACTGCCGACAGTGGCCCAGGTATCTACCATAGTGCCTTCATCAACAAAAGCGCCTATGTTTACATAACTGGGCATCAGTACTACATTCCTGGCAATATAAGCACCATAGCGGGCTACCGCGTGCGGTACCGCCCTTACGCCCAATTCCTTGTAATTACTTTTCAGTAGCATTTTATCGTAGAATTCAAAAGGTGGCAGGTTCCATGTCTGCATTTGTTGTATGCCAAAATATAATAATATGGCTTGCTTCACCCACTCGTTTACCACCCATTTATCATCGGCCGGGGAGGCCACGCGCAGGCGTCCTTTATCCACTTCTTCTATGACGGCACGCACTGCATCTGTATATTTTACTTCTTTCAGCAGTTCCCGGTTATTCCACACTTCCTGGATCAATGATTGTAATTGCATATCCGAATTTTTTTGCAAACATACATTATCAGAACTTTGTGGAATCATTGTTGTGTTACAATTTGTAATTTGCCGCTGTATTACTTAATTATTTGTCCCAAATGCTCGCATTCCAACAAGATATTGAAGCTTGCCTTGAGGTACTTCGCAAAGGAGGGCTGATCCTATACCCCACAGACACCATTTGGGGCATTGGCTGTGATGCTACCAATGTAGCGGCTGTAAATAAGATATACCAGTTGAAACGGCGGTCGGACAGTAAGGCGATGATCATCCTGGTAGCAGATGAAAAGGATATCCTCCATTATGTTACCCAGCCCGATTTACAAATATTCGATTATATCAAAGGAGTCAGTAAACCTACTACGGTTATTTACGAAGGAGGGGTAGGGCTCGCAGACAACTTACTGGCTGAAGATGGCTCAGTTGCCATCCGTATTTGTGAAGATGCATTCTGCAAGCACCTTATCAAGCGATTTAGAAAACCATTGGTCAGCACTTCGGCCAACCTCTCCGGTTATCCTGCCCCGCAATGTTTTAAAGACATTGAACCGGTCATCAGTAACGGCGTTGATTATGTGGTGAAATACCGCCGGAATGAAGAAGATTATGCAAAACCATCCTCCATTATCAAGTGGGAAAAGGACGGAACACTGAGTATCATCAGACCCTGATTGTGTATAACCCTGTGCGAAATTCATTTTTTTTGTTAATAGCTTGTAATAGAAGCTGTTGGAGGGTGATAAATTGTCATTTCTCTTTTTTTTTATTTTAATTTCAACTAAAAGCTATTGTATATATTATAGAAATAGACGAACTTAAAGGTAATAATGAATGGTATATGGCAAGGGTTATTTTGGACGTCCCTACAGACAAAATGAAGTCTTTTATCAAGGCTATACTTAACCTTGGCATTGACCGTCATGCCATCAGCTCAACCCGCCTCCGCCACAGCCTTTCAAGAAGCAGCAGGAAGAGAGGGATGTCGTTAAAAACGATTTCTTCCAGTTTCATTCTTTTCGATTGGGAATTCTTCAGCAACGAATTGGAATATGAGTAACTAACTCCCAATTTTCTATTCCTTAGCTTTGCATGCATGCAAAGAATCCTTGTCATTCAAACTGCGTTCATAGGCGATGTAGTACTTGCCACCGGCTTACTTGAAAAATTGCATACATATTTTCCCGATGCGACTATTGATATACTGGTAAGAAAAGGGAATGAATCATTGTTCAGGCAACATCCTTTTGCAGGGAAAGTATTGATTTGGGATAAACGAACTGCTAAATACCGTAATCTGTATAAGGTACTATTGCAGATCCGCGCCAATAAGTATGATCTTGTGATCAATGTGCAACGCTATGCAGCAACAGGACTGATTACCATACTTTCAAAAGCTAAAAGAACCATTGGTTTTGATAAGAACCCCTTCAGTTTTTTGTTTACAGAAGTAATCAGGCATGTGTTTGATAAAGACGGTAAAGGGGTGCATGAAATAGAGCGCAACCATCAATTGATTGAATCGTTTACCGACGATCATGCAGCTAAACCGAAACTTTACCCTTCTGCGCTGGACATTGCCGCGGTCGCAAAATGGAAATCATCTCCCTATATCTGTATTGCGCCTGCTTCGGTATGGTTTACCAAACAATTTCCGGTTGAACAATGGATCCATTTTATTAATACCCTGCCCGTAACGTACCATATTTATTTAATAGGGGCACCGGCTGACCAGCCTTTGTGTGCAAACATACACACATCGGCAAAACGGCCGGGTGTTGTAAACCTGGCAGGGCAATTAGATTTCCTGCAGTCTGCAGCGCTGATGAGAGATGCGGTGATGAATTATGTGAATGATTCCGCTCCCATGCATTTTGCCTCTGCCATGAATGCATCGGTTACTGCAGTATATTGTTCTACGATCCCGGCGTTTGGATATGGACCCTTATCTGATAACAGCCATGTGATAGAAGTTACTGAACCTCTTTCCTGCCGTCCCTGTGGCATCCATGGCAGGAAAATATGCCCTGAGGCGCACTTTAATTGTGCCCGGCTTATTAACAATGCACAGTTACTGAACAGCCTTCCTTAATGAACGGAAAGCGAAACAGCGCTACATTTGCAGTTTATGGACATAGTTTGCACAGATAAAGAAAAAGTGGTTTTTGAGAAGATAGCTGCCGCAGCTGCTGCATTAAAAGTACCCTGTTACCTGATCGGAGGCTTTGTGCGCGATAAGATCATTGGCAGGCCTACCAAAGACATGGACGTTGTTTGTATTGGTGATGGTATTGCCCTTGCACATAAAGTGGCGGATGCTTTCAAACCAAGACCGCAGGTGGCATTCTTTAAAACATTTGGCACTGCCCAGCTCAAATTCGATGAACTGGAAATAGAGTTTGTAGGTGCGCGCAAGGAAAGTTATGCTTTCAACAGCCGTAAACCTGAAGTAGAACCCGGTACGATTGCTGACGACCAGAACCGAAGGGATTTTACCATCAATGCATTGGCCATTAGTCTCAATAAAAACGATTATGGAAAACTGATCGATCCTTTCAACGGGCTTGAAGCCATCAGGGAAGGCATTATTCAAACACCACTCCCTCCTGAACAAACATTCAGTGACGATCCGTTGCGGATGATGCGCGCTATTCGGTTTGCTGCCCAATTGAATTTCACTATTGTACCCGAAACTTTTTCAGCTATTGCCGCTAATGCAAAACGGATCAGGATTGTTTCGCAGGAAAGGATTACAGATGAGCTGAACAAGATGATGCTGTGTGATAAGCCATCTGTAGGTTGGGACCTGTTGTTCAAAAGCGGATTACTGCAGTTGATCTTTCCGCAGGTGGCTGACTTGTATGGCGCTGCCTATATTGATGGCAAAGGGCATAAGGATAATTTTTATCACACGCTACAGGTACTGGATAATATTGCTGAGAAAACCAATGACCTGTGGTTACGATGGGCTGCTTTGTTACATGATATTGCGAAACCGGTCACCAAAAAATTTGAAGAGGGGCATGGCTGGACCTTTCACGGCCATGAAACAGCAGGCGCCCGCATGGTACCAAGGATCTTTGCAAAACTTAAGTTGCCGCTAAACGAAAAGATGAAACTGGTGCAAAAACTGGTTCTGCTCCATCTCCGCCCCATCAGTCTCACTAAGGAGAATATAACGGACAGTGCTGTTCGTCGTTTGTTATTTGATGCCGGTGAAGATATTGAGAGCCTGATGATGCTGTGCGAAGCTGATATTACCAGTAAGAATAAGCTTAAAGTGAAACGTTATCTGCAAAACTTTGAAATGGTAAGGGAACGATTGCAGCTGGTAGAAGACGCGGATCGTATCCGTAACTGGCAACCCCCAATTACAGGAGAAGTGATTATGCAGACGTTCGGACTAACGCCCGGCAAACAGGTAGGCGTAATTAAAGATGCCATTCGGGAAGCCATATTAGATGGAATTATTCCTAATAACTATGAAGCTGCCCGCGCCTTCATGTTGCAAAAGGCTGCGGAACTGAACTTGCAGGCCGTTGAATAAATTGTATTTTGCAGTATAGTAAAACAAACACCGACTAATAAATAAGTAAACCAATAAATTATCAAATGGCTGTTTTAAAATTCAGGGTTTATCTGGAAGAAGATGATGCCGTTTACAGGGACATTGTAATTAAACATAAACAGGCTTTCCATGATTTGCATGCCGCGATCCTAAAAGCATATGAATTCGATAACAAACACCAGGCTACTTTTTACAGGAGTAATGATAACTGGCAACGTGGACGTGAAATCAGCCTGGAAAAATATGATAAACCGTATGTTGCTGAGCCATTGCTGATGGCTGATACGACAATTGGCAGTGAGATCCGGGATACAAACCAACGCTTCATTTACGTGTATGATTTTGCAAAGAACTGGACTTTTCTTATTGAACTGATCAACGTAAGTAAGGAAGAGAGCAGTAAAATAACTTATCCGGCTGTATCCCGGGTAGAAGGCATCGGTCCCCAACAGTACGGTACTAAAAGCCTGTTGGGCGATAAATTTGCAGATATAGAAGAAAAATATGATCTCTCAGAAGCTGCTGATGGGTTTGGCGAAGAAGGAGAGGAGGGTGAGGGCGAGCAAGGAAATGAAAATAACAGCACTCATGAGGAAGATACTGAGTTCTAGGTGTAGTTATTTGCCAGCTATCAGCTGTTAGATTTAGAAGGCAGCAGCATCATCCACAATCTGCAATTTCAATTCCCAATGCCCCACACTGTTATCATTATTGCCGGTCCCACAGCAGTTGGCAAGACTGCATGGGCGGTTGCAATGGCTAAACAATACGGCACTTCCATTATCTCTGCTGACTCACGGCAGTGTTACCGGGAACTCAATATCGGGGTGGCAAGGCCTTCAATGGAAGAACTGGAAACGGTGACGCATTACTTTATAGCCTCCCATTCCATACAGGATGAAGTGAACGCTGGCACATTTGAACAGTATGCATTGTCTGTAACCGACGAACTCTTTCAGAAGAACAATGTGGTTGTTATGGTGGGTGGAACGGGTTTGTATATTAAAACCTTTTGTGAAGGCATGGATGAGATGCCCGCAGTAGAGCCTTCAACCAGGAAGCGTATTATTACTTCCTATGAACAGTATGGCCTTGCATGGTTGCAGGAGCAGGTGCAACAAAAGGATCCGGTTTTCTGGCAGGTAGCAGAACAGCAGAACCCGCAAAGACTGATGCGTGCACTGGAAATAGTTGATACGACGGGCAAATCCATTACTGCATTCAGGAACCGGGCAAAAGTTGAAAGACCTTTTCGTATGGTGAAAATAGGCCTGGAATTACCAAGAGAAAAATTATATGAACGAATTGACACCCGTGTTGATCAGATGATGACTGCAGGGTTATTACAGGAAGCAGCAGGCGTTTATCCCTATAAGCATCTCAACGCCTTGCAAACAGTTGGTTATAAAGAACTGTTTGACTATATGGACGGTCATTGTTCACTTGATGAAGCGATTGGGAAGATTAAACAAAATACCCGGCACTATGCTAAACGGCAGATGACATGGTTTAAAAAGGATATGTCCATCAACTGGGTAGATGCAAGCCAGGAGGCAGCTATCGCTTCTTTTAAAATTTAAATCCAAACGTCAGCATCAGATTCCCCGCACTTCCTCCTTGTTCTGCAAATGTATTGGGCTTATCATTGAGCCTGTATGCAAACTGTACATCTTTATTAAAAGCGTGGGCATAACTGAGGTCAATGAAAATGCCATGGTCGCGGTAGCCAATGCCACCGGTAGCAAGTATGCGGCTGGCTTTGAGATTGTCATCAGCATAGGGGCTGCCATAATAAGCGCCACCCAAACGAAACATAATGGTATGCAATTTCAATTCGCCGCCTAAACGAAAATTGATATTGCCTTTGTAGATATTCTTAACGGCATCGTTCACCCGCTTGTAATAGCTTACCAAAGCCTGGTCGTTGCCATCAGTGGAATAGAACCGGGAGCCACGGTAATTGACGTATTCCAGGTCGGCACTGATGAATGCTTTTTGCCTGCGGGTATCATTTATTTCCCTGAACACATAACTTGCACTGGCAATAGCCCTCCACGGGGTTACAAGATTATAGGATCTTCTGCCGGGATTTCCACTATTTAGCCTGTCGCTGCTTGCACTGCGTATACCGGCATAACTCTCTGTATTAGTAATCATCGACGACCTGATCTCATCTTTGAATCCAATGAATTGTGGTGTATGAAAAGCAAGACCAATGCGCCAGAACTCCTGCGGTTTGTAAATCATACCCAACTTTGCGCCCAGACCAACACCTCTCGAGTTGAACTGTTCTTTATATTCAAATGATTTGAAATGGTTGTTGGGATTATCAGTTGCATCCGTTTCACTATACGTAAGGTCTCGCTGATAACTGATGACGGGAATGGTCAGGCTTCCGCCTATATACATCCTGTCTGCCATATTGCCCGCCAGCCCTATAGCTATTTCATGATAGCCTCCGCGCGTAACAGCATCATAGGACTGGATCACACCAGTTGAAAGAGGAACCAGGCTTTGGTAGCCAGCAACAGACCCGCCGGGTCCCCTGATTGTATCTATAAGATAGGTTCTGAAAGCCAGTGACGAACCAAATATGTAATTGCTGAGCGCCGCATTGGTATCGGCCCTGTCTCGCGTTAATTCCTCTAAGTATTGTTCTGAAAACGAGCTGAAATTATTGAGCCCCTTGAACTGCACACGATTATTATAGTTAGCTAATTGGTTTACAGACAATGCAAAAGCGCTGCTCGTCCATTTGCGGTTCTTATTGTTGTTATCAGAAGAACTGAGGATGATCCCTGAAGCGCCATAAGAGAAATAATTTTTGCTGTTCATCGTGTCTGTTCCCCTATACCTGAATTTGTTGCTGTTGAGCAGGAACCCGGGTGATAATGCCAATTCATTGGTTTTAAAAAGCCCGATACCAGCCGGATTTACGTGGTTGGCAGTAATTTCCCCGCCAAGTGAACCCATCACACCACCTGTTGCTATGTTACGCGCAGAGCCATGTTGCGTAAACCAGGCAGTGCGTAATGCATCATCTGGCGTTTGGGCAAAAGAAACTGCAGTGAAAAAGAAGCTTATAACAAGTAGATATGGTTTCATGGTACTATGTTTGGGTATAAGGGTAGTGGTAAAGAAGGCAGGACCGGCTTTCTTTAATAGCTGTATCAGAAATAAAGCTTAATTATCCCGACCGCCGCGCCCAGAACTGGCACTGCTGCCGGTACTCTTAAACCCACCACTGTTACCACCCGCGTTGCTGTTTGTGTTAGAATTAGATGATGATGCGTTATTATTGTCAAATGTGCGTACTGGTCTTTCCCAGCTGCTTGTATTGTTGTTATTGCCAGGTGAAGTGCTGAAAACCCTTTTCATCAGGGTGCCAAAATTGTTGTTGCTGCCATTATTGATCCAGGTTCCTGTCTTCGCGTCTTTGTAGCCAAGATTGGTATTGTTATAACTCCTGTTCTTATAAGCAGAGATATTAGATCCCGAAGCAGGCGCATTGTAGAATTTGGGTGTACCATAACTGATCACAGTATAAACAGGACTCCATCCCCAGCCCATACCCAGGTAGGGCCTCCATCCGCCGTAACCTAAGCCATAATTCCAGGCATGGTTCCAGGCATAATAATTATTCCAGCTACTGTAACCGTAGCCGTAGTAATGATTCCAACCGGTGTAACCATTATAATAGTAGGGGCAAAAATCATAACGGCTGTCATACCAGTAATCAAAATCGTCTAAGGAGTTCCAGCGGCTGCGGTTGGCCACTTTCATACGCAGGTAACGATCATCCTGGCTGCTGATGTAGTCTTCATAACGGTCATGCTGCTCTCTTTGTCTCACCTCTTCCCTTGCTGTGGGAATGTCCCTGCCCGGAGAATAGTAAACATCATCAGGGGTCTGGCCCGACTTATACATGGTGGAACAACCTGTTAAAAGTCCGGCGGCAAGAAAGGTTAGGAGTAACGTATGTTTCATAACATCGCGATTAAGAAGTTAGATAATGTGAAGTTACATACATTTGCGCTGTTGCAAGCTATCTTGTATGACGCGTCAAACAGTTTGCCAACGAACGATTGTAAGCAGATTATTTTGTTAATAGAATTGTAAAAATTTATAATGAGTAAGGAGATTACTTCCAGGGAACAGGATTATTCGCAATGGTATAATGACCTCGTGATCAAAGGCAGCCTGGCTGATTACAGTGCCGTGCGTGGATGTATGGTGATCAAACCCTATGGTTTTGCTTTATGGGAGAACATGCGCGATGTATTAGACAGGATGTTTAAAGATACCGGGCACCAAAATGCGTATTTCCCCCTATTCGTTCCAAAGAGTTTATTTGAAGCGGAAGAGAAGAACGCAGAGGGCTTTGCCAAAGAATGTGCTGTGGTAACCCATTATCGCTTAAAGGCCGACCCCGATCATAAAGGCAAACTGATTGTTGATCCGGAGGCTAAATTGGAGGAAGAGCTAGTGGTTCGCCCTACAAGCGAAGCCATTATCTGGAATACTTATAAAGGATGGATACAATCCTATCGCGATCTGCCTATCCTTGTTAACCAATGGGCAAATGTGGTTCGCTGGGAAATGCGCACACGCCTGTTCCTGCGTACAGCCGAGTTTTTATGGCAGGAAGGACATACTGCACATGCCACTGCTGACGAAGCCATTGAAGAAACGAAAAAGATGCTGGATGTGTATGCCGATTTCGTGGAGAACTGGATGGCTTTGCCTGTGATCAAAGGAGTGAAGAGTCCTAACGAACGCTTTGCAGGCGCAGAAGACACTTATTGTATTGAAGCATTGATGCAGGACGGGAAGGCGCTGCAGGCGGGGACTTCACATTTCCTGGGTCAGAACTTTGCCAAAGCATTTGATGTGAAATTCAGCGATAAAGAAAACAAACTTGATTATGTCTGGGCCACCAGCTGGGGTGTCAGCACCCGGTTGATCGGTGCCCTGGTAATGGCACACAGCGATGATGATGGTTTGATATTGCCGCCCAGGATTGCCCCGTTGCAGGTGGTAATTGTTCCTATTTACAAAGGCGATGAACAGAAAGGGATGATTGATATAAAAGTGCATGAGATTGTTAAAAAGCTGAAAGCCCTTGGTATTACTGTGAAATATGATGACTCAGATAATTCAAGACCCGGCTGGAAGTTTGCAGAATATGAACTGAAGGGTGTGCCTGTGCGGGTAGCCATTGGTGCCCGGGACCTGCAGAACAATGTTGCTGAAATCGCCCGAAGGGATACAAAAGAAAAAATGTCGGTGAGCCTGGAAGGCATCGAGTTTTATATCCAAACCCTGCTCGAAGAGATCCAGTTGCACATTTATAACAAAGCCAAAGTTTATCGCGATGATCATATTACGAAAGCAGATGACTGGGATACCTTTGTACAGCTACTTGATAACAAAGGAGGGTTCGTTTCAGCGCACTGGGATGGAACCGGTGAAACAGAAGAAAAGATCAAGGAATTGACCAAAGCCACCATACGCTGTATTCCTTTGGATGCTGCAAGTGAAGCAGGAAAATGCATCCTTACCGGAAACCCCTCCGGGCAAAGGGTATTGTTCGCCAGAGCCTATTAGAAGGGCGCGTAGCTGATGAAAATATATTTTTATCTTTTAGATTAAATATATTTAATATGATGTATTTTCAGTCTCCATCAATCTAACTTCAGCTCATGGAAAACAGAAAAGACTACCTCCTTGCTTTTTACGGGAAAGGGATTGATCTGTTCAGGATACAGGTCGTGAATCTCATTCTTTCTATTATTACTATTGGCTTGTATTACCCATGGGCCAAGGCAAGAAAATTAGTGTACCTGTACAGCCAAACAACATTTGAACAGCAGCCATTTGTTTTTACGGGAACGGGTAAGGAAATGTTCAGGGGTTTTATAAAAGCATTCCTTTTTGTGGCACTTTTATATGCGGCTTTGTTTGTATGCGTGTATTATGGCGGGCCATTTGTGCAGATCGCTTTACTTTTAGTTTACCTTATTTTCCTGGCAATTGTACCATTGGTATTACATGGTTCTTACCGTTACAGGATGGCCAAGACTTCCTGGGGCGGCATCCGGTTCGGCTATACGGGCAACAGGAGTGAACTGGTAAAAAACTTTTTACGGGATGTCTTCCTGACAATTATCACATTCGGTATCTATGGGGCGTGGCTTTCAATGAACCTGCGCAGGTATATGCTGAGTCATATTAAAGTTGGGAATGCAGGTTTTGTGTACAAGGGTAATGGTGGTGACTATTTTATATTGAACCTGAAAGGTTATTTTTTAACGATTATCACTTTGGGTATTTATATCTTCTGGTGGAAGAAAGAATTGTTCGAATATTTTGTCAACCACCTTCAATTAGAGCATGGTGATAAAGCTGTCACTTTCAAGTCAACAGCTACAGGTGGCGACTTTGCCGCTTTGTTGATTGTGAATTTCCTGCTCCTGCTCATCACATTAGGTTTTGGTTATTCGTGGGTGGTTACCCGTACGTTGACATTTATAGCTGCACATATCCGGATAGAAGGGGATATAGTGTTTGATGAATTGCTGCAGTCGCAGGAAAACTATTCAGATGCAACAGGTGAAGATATGTCTGATTTCTTTGACTTTGGATTTGTGATATGAGTGAATCAACTACTATTCATTATTTCGATGGCAACAGGGCATTGCCGCATGAAGCAAGGATAGAATTGGTCAGCGGCACCATCCATCTCTTTGATGCGGAAACCAATACCGGCAATGCACTGGTATTCCCATTGCAGCGATGCAAAGCATCTGTTATAGGTAACAGGATGTTTGTATATCTTGAAGGCGGCCCTGGTCCTTATCTGGAAATCAGCCAGTCGAACGAATCTTTCCAGGAATTGAAGCAGGCTCTTGCCTCGCCTGCAAAGGGATGGTATGAAAAACTATTCAGGCAAAAATGGCCGGTGTTGGTTGGCCTGCTGATAGGTGTAATCGCCATCGTTTATTTCTTAGCAGCAGAGCTCTTACCCACTGTTGCCCTCAAAATGATTACCCCCAGGCAGGAAAAGGTTTTAGGAGAAAAAATATATACAGCATTTGTAGGCGCCGAAAAAGTTGATACAGTCTCCGGGCAACTTGCACAGCAATTTGCCAACCAGCTCAGGCTGAGTGACAACTATGACCTGCATATCACTGTGGTAAAAGATAAAGAAGTGAATGCATTTGCGTTGCCTGGCGGGCATATTGTATTGTATTCAGGGATATTAAAAGTGATCAGGCGGCCGGAAGAACTGGTGGCATTACTGGGCCATGAAGCCACGCACGTGAACTACCGGCATAGCCTCCGTGGTATGTTATCAGGCATCAGTATGTCTCTGCTGGAATCGCTGATCGT
>JBHAFM010000099.1:0-65425 GCA_041856175.1 Sediminibacterium sp. | reverse complement strand
TACCAGATAACTTGCGCCAATAACGCCCGCATCATTACCTAGCTCAGCGATTTTAATCTTCGTTGTTTCACGGACATTCGGAAATGTGAATTGTGCGAAGTTTTTGCGGACTTTCTCCAATAGAAACTCCCCCGCATTCGATACACCGCCGCCGATGACAATAATATCCCATTGACCAGACCCGTTAAGACTTGCTAAGCTTTGTGCTCTTTGCATGGTATCGTTCATTCCTGATTATTTATATAGAATAGACCGCGTGCATTCTTCCGTAATTTAGCGTCATGTTGCAATATGACCATGATTATTTTATGCGCCAGGCTCTCCTGGAGGCAGAAAAAGCTTTCGCGGCTGATGAAGTGCCTGTGGGCGCTGTTGTAGTGATTAATAACCGGATCATTGCCCGCGGGCATAACCAGGTAGAACTGCTGAACGATTCAACTGCACACGCAGAGATACTGGCGCTTACTTCTGCCTTCAATCACCTTGGCGCCAAGTATTTGCCCGATGCAACCCTTTATGTTACGCTTGAGCCCTGCCTCATGTGCTGTGGCGCCATGTACTGGAGCAAGATCGGCAAGATTGTATACGGCGCATCAGATGAGAAAAACGGGTTCAAACATATCACCAAAGAGAACTGGCCCTTTCATCCGAAGACCGAATTAGTAAAAGGTATATTGGAAGAAGACTGTGCGCAATTGATGAAATCTTTTTTCAGGAATAAACGCTGACCTCTTTCGATTTAAGAAAGAAATCACCCTCATCTTATCAATATCAACCGAACAGCAGTAAATTTGATACCCAATCAATCATCCTAAATCAAAAATCAATCAATATGGCATTCACACTTCCACCCCTGCCTTATGCACACGACGCATTAGAGCCGCATATCGACACCACTACCATGCAGATACACCATGGCAAGCACCACCAGGCCTATGTTGACAACCTGAACAAAGCCATTGCCGGTACGCCCAATGAAAACAAATCACTGGCCGAGCTGGTTGCCGTTGCTGGTTCTATCAGTCCTGCTGTACGCAACAACGGCGGCGGTCACTGGAACCATACTTTCTTCTGGGAGAGCCTTGCTCCTAAAGCTGGCGGCAGCCCATCAGGCGCTTTGGCCGATGCCATTACTGCTGCATTTGGTTCTTTTGATGCTTTCAAAGAAAAATTTTCACAAGCCGGTATGACCCGTTTTGGAAGTGGCTGGGCCTGGCTGATCGTAAAAGATGGCAAATTAGAAGTGTCTTCCACACCTAACCAGGATAATCCTTTGATGGATGTAGCCGAAGTAAAAGGAACGCCAATTCTTGGCGCTGATGTATGGGAACATGCTTACTACCTGAAATACCAGAACCGTCGCGCTGATTACTTGGCAGCTTTCTGGAACGTTGTGAACTGGAATAAAGTAGCTGAACGCTTTGCTGCCGCAAAATAACAGCGATCAGAAAAAATAGTAGTATTATTGAGTCCCGCTAAGTATAGCGGGACTTTTTATTAAACAAACTGACATGAAAAAAATAGTCGCCTGCCTGGCATTAGTGGTATTGGCCGCTTCCTGTGCCGATAACAACAAGAAAATTATTGTCATGAGCAAGGGCGCTGCTGATATCAATACCGATACAAAAACGATCACTGCAAAAGACGGCGCAGGCCATGATGAAAAAACAATTAGTATTTCTGATAAAAAAGTAAGCTTCAAACTCATTACACCCGCCGGTGATGCCAATGTGGAGCTGTTAGAGAACGGTTACTATATTATCAATGTTAAGAATGATACCATCATCGGTTCTTACCAGCAATACACCGATCCCAACCTGGTGAAAAATGTGGTAACACAGGAAGAGCTGAAAAAGAAGATCGATTCACTGAACTCATTGGTGGCCGGGAAAAATGTAAGCGCTGCCAACCGTAACTTCTTCATTCTTCCCAATACGGCTGTCAGGATTTCCGGTAACTTAGATGCCATTGTTGTCGGGCCTTATCATAAAATGACTTCCGCAGAAAAAGTGGGTGATAAAGATCCCGAGGTCTATCGCTTCTACAGCATTAAGGAAATGCGTGAAGAAATTGCGAGGCTACGGTCGTTTACCATTGCAGAGAAAAAATAATCTATGGTACCGGATCATAGCCGCTGCCGCCTCCCGGCCTGCATTTGCTGATCCGTTTAACAGCAAGGATGGTTCCTTTAATGAGCCCGTATTTTTGCAATGCCGTTACTGCGTATTGAGAGCAGGTAGGCGTAAACCTGCACTTGGGGCCGAGGGCAGGGGAGATGATGTACTGGTATATCCTGATGAGTAAGATGAAAGGATAACTAAGTATTTGCAGGATGATTTTCATGTAATTCCTTGATAAGGCGGTTTAAGACCAGGGGCATTTTTTGCTGCAGTACGGCATGGTCCGGCAACACTTTATCAATATACAAAAAGAAGACCGCTACCTGCCTGTTTTGTTTCGCGGCATAATCGTACAAGACCTGTTTTTCTAACCGGTAAGCTTCCCGCAGTAAACGTTTCACACGGTTACGGTGCACCGCTTTTCTGAAATACCGGGAACTGACCCCTACACCTGCTTTTACGGGATGATCGGTTGCTGCTGTTACCGGCATATAAAACACTTTTACCGGGAATACCGAGAACGACCGGCCTTTGGTAAACAAAAGGTCGAGCTGTTTGCGGCTTTTCAGCTTCTCTTTTTTGTTGTATGAAAATGCTTTGGTCATTATAGTGCTAAACTAAAAAAGTCCCGCTCCGCATAGGCGGAACGGGACTTATATTTTTCATGACTAATGATTCCCAGGAGAACCTGTCAGTTATTTTAATCCTTTCTCGCTCGAAACAGTGAGTTTCTTGCGGCCTTTCGCTCTGCGGCTGGCTAATACTTTACGGCCATTGGCAGTTGCCATACGCTGACGGAATCCGTGAACAGATTTACGGCGGCGTTTGTGCGGTTGAAATGTACGCTTCATAATTACGTTTTTTTAACTAACCCGGAAATTTTGTTTCATTTCAGAACGGCAGTCACCATACTGCTGCTTGTGAAAGGACGGCGAAGGTATGAAAAAGATATTAGTTGTGAGGTGCCGGGCAGCAGATTTTTTATCCTGAAGGAGGCAGGCCCTTCCGTTCATTTCCTAAGCAATTGAAGATCAACATGTTTTGACTGGACTGCCCTTCCGAAGAAGATACTGGCCTGGTTATCAAAATCAGTAACCGAATCGGTCGTATAAAAGCTGCGCTGCCCGTTCTTTGAGCATTGATTGGCAATTTCAGGATGTTTTTCAAGGTAGGATGCTAAGCTTGGGGCAACAATTTCGCCCTGCGACAGGATGGTCATGCCTGCCGGGGCAAATTGCCTGATCTTGTTCATGAGCAGAGGGTAATGGGTACAGGCCAGCAGAATGGTATCTATTAAAGATGATCTAGACAATAGCCTGTCAATATGTTGTCGGATAAAATAATCAGCGCCGGGCTTATCGTATTCATTGTTCTCTACCAGGGGTACCCACATAGGACAAGCCTCCTGGTACACCTGAAGTTGCGGAAAGAATTTTGCAATCTCTATCGGGTAGCTTTCACTCTGCACAGTTCCGGCTGTTCCCATAATACCTACCTGCCCTGTACTGGTAAAATTTCCTATCACTTCGGTAGTGGGCCTTATCACACCCAGTACACGCTTAGCCGGATTGATCTTAGGAAGATCATGTTGCTGAATGGTACGCAGCGCCTTGGCCGATGCTGTATTGCAGGCCAAGACCACCAATTCGCATCCCTGTTGAAAAAACCATTCCACGCATTCCAGCGTGTAATGATAAACCGTTTCGAAAGACCGGGGGCCATAAGGAGCGCGTGCATTATCACCCAGGTAGATATAATCGTAGTCGGGCAACTGTTTAACGATTGCTTTCAAAACGGTCAACCCGCCATAGCCGCTGTCAAATACACCAATCGGAGTTTTTTCCTGCATACCCAAAAATAAGAACCCCGCTGATAACAACGGGGCTCTGAAAAAATTTACAGGAATATTTATTATCCTTTAGGTTTTATTGCTGCTGGTTTGGCTGCACCACCGCCTGCCTGGCGCTTCCACTCATCTTCCAGGTCTTTAGGTATGGCCAATTTCAGTTTCATTGCCACCCTGATGGTGATATTGTCTAACAGTGGTGGCTGCACATAGGGTGATAAAGCATCCTGTCTGAATACATACGTGTATTTATGTTCTGCAACCACTTCATGCAGTGCTTCTACTATTTTCTTCATCAAAGGAGCAATAAGCTCTTCCTTTTTCTGCTCTGTTAGGCTGTTTGAATACTCCTGCCACCTAATCAGTTTGATCTTCAGGTTATTCAGGTCACGCAGGGCAAGGTCTCTTGCTTTAGGAGGCATAGCAGCAGAATCTTTTTTGAAAATGCTGTCCTGGCGCTGGAAAACACTCAAAGTATAGTCATATTCTGCCTGCAGAGAATCCTGGGCATAGCTTTTCAGCAGTGAATCCACTTTCTGAATACCAGGCATTGATCCAAGCACAGCCTGTTCGTCAAAATAACCGATTTTAGCCTGTGCACTTACCTGGTTTGCAAACAGTGAACTTGCTGCAACAGCCACACACACGAATAATAATTTCTTCATTTTAGTGAGAGTTTATGATTGTTTTTGTTTAACACTAATTTTTAATGCCCATTTCTTTTAATACCTCATCGCTCTTATCCAGCTTGGGGTCGGCAAATATAACGGTAATTCCTTCACTTTTATCGAGGACAAAATCATAGGCACGGGCCACGGCTATTTTCTGTACGGCGTTGTATACCCTGTCCTGCACAGGTTTAACAAGTCTTTGCCTTTCTTTGAAAAGATCCCCTTCATAACCAAAGCGTTTTTTCTGCAGGTCGCGGATCTCTTTTTCCCTCATGAACAGTTCATCTTCCCTTTTCTTCTTCAGCTCTTCTGTCAGCATAAACTGCTCCGCCTCATAGTTCTTGTACATCTTATCCAACTGGGCCTGTTTGGTATCAATCTCTTTCTGCCATTGATCGCCTATCAGCTGCAGTTTTTTATCCGCATCCTTGTATTCCGGTATTTTTTCCAGGATATACTTGGTGTCAATGATCGCATAACGCTGTTGCGCCTTTGTTGTAAGGATAGACATGAGCAGGACGACTGCAATGAATACTGTTTTTTTCATAAACATGGGGTTTGGATTTATTCTGGTTCAAAACCGAGCATGAAGGTAAATCTTGCTGCGTCTTTTAAGCTGCCTCCGGGCGTAAACCTATCTAATCCTATGCCATAGTCAAACCCTAACAAACCAAACATTGGCAGGAAGAAGCGCATACCCAGTCCCACTGAACGGCGCAGTTTGAATGGATTATAATCTTTCATATTATACCAGCCATTCGCCGCCTCAAAGAAGCCCAGTGCATAAATGGTACTGCTCGGGTTCAGGCTCAGCGGATAGCGCAGCTCCATGGTGTACTTGTTAAATATGGTAAAGTACTGGCTGGCAGTCTGCCTGTCTGGATTGATCTTGGGATTGGAATTATCATACACAGGATAGCCCCTGTGCGCAATGATATCGTAACCCAATAACGCAAACTGGTTGCTCAACCCCGCATCACCCACCTGGAATCTTTCAAAAGGAGAGATGCCCAGGTCTGCATTATATCTTCCAAGGAACCCGTATTTAGCCGCTATTTTTAACACGAATTGCTTGTTCCTGTCCTCTCCGTGTGGCTTACCCAGTGGCACATACCATTCACCATTAAAACGCCATTTATGGTATTCGATCCAGTTGTATGGATTGGCTGCGGTCAAAATGTTCTTATCGATCAATGAATAAGGCGGTGTTACCTGCAGGCTCAGCAAAAAGGTAGAACCGGAAGTTGGAAACAGGGGCTGGTTAACGGAGGAACGTTGCAGTGCTATCCTGAAGTTCAGGTTGTTAACGATACCATTATCAAATCCAGGGAGGTTGGTAGGATCAATGGCATAATTGCTCAACTTATAACGGGTGTAGTTGATACCCATTGACAGTGAGAAATAATCATCAGGCCATTTCAACTGCTTGGCCAGGCTTAGCGTAGCGCCGGTGGTTGAAATATACCTGCGGTCCGCCACACTTGGGTCGTATGCTCCTGTAAGCGGGTCATAGGTCTGGCCGTATTTGGTATTGAAGACACTAAAGGTCAGTGCATTTCTTTTTTTGCCGCCCAGCCATGGTTCTGTGAATGAAAAGTTATAAGAACGGAATGCCTTGCCATTACTTTGCACCCTGATACTCAGTTTCTGTCCATCGCCCATTGGTAATGGATCCCAGGCAGATCTCTTCCAGATATTGCGGATAGAAAAGTTGTTGAATGACACCCCGAGGGTTCCGGTCAAACCAATCACACCACCCCAGCCGGCGCTCAGTTCGAGCTGATCGCTTGATTTTTCTTCAACAGAATAGTTGATATCAACCGTACCATCTTCCGGGTTGGGAACAGGATTGATACCGATCTTTTCCTGGTTAAAATAGTTCAGCTGCGCGATTTCACGCTGTGAACGTACCAGCTCGCGGCGACTGAACTTCTCGCCCGGTATGGTGCGCAGTTCGCGGCGGATCACGTGTTCTTTGGTACGGTCATTGCCGCTGATGCGCACATTTTTAATCGTAGCCTGCGGCCCTTCAATAATGCGGATCTCGTAATCAATGGTATCATTATACACCGCTGTCTCCACCGGGTCGGTACGGAAGAACAGGTAACCATCATCCTGGTACAGACCACTGATATCGCCTCCTTCAGGTGAAGCTGCTTTTCCTAATTTATTATTCAGTACGCCCAGGTTATAAGTATCGCCTTTGCGTATACCCAATATAGCGGTCAGTACAGAGTCAGAGAATTTGGTATTTCCCCTCCAGGTAATATTCCCGAAATAATACTTGTGACCCTCATTCATTTTAATATCAATGTTGAGGTCGCCTTTGGGATTATGGTAAACGGTATCCTTATCAACAATCGCATCCCTGTAACCCAATGAGTTATAATACTCCAGCAGGCTTTCCTTGTCTTCCGTGTATTTCTTATCGTTAAACTTTGCAGACGATAATTTTATACGCACATAAGGATCCAGTATTTTTTTTGTTTTACTGAAAGAAAGCAAGCCGTTTTCCTGCAGGTACTGGTCAAACGTATAACGTTTAGGCGTTACAATCTGCCCCTTGTCATAGGTTGGATATAAGGTAAGTCTTGACTGCTCTTTTGTATTTTTCAGTTGCTTCTTCAGTTTGGTATCGTCAACTGTGGTGCCACCGAAATTGATATTATTGATATGTATTTTTCTTCCCTTATCGATCATAAAATTCAGTACCAACGAATTATCGAACGTACTGTCTTTCTTTTCGGCAATGTTAACCTTTGAATCCCTGTATCCTTTTTCTGCATAGAACTTTTTAATGGCTTCTATGGCAGATATCTTCATATTCTCTGTTACTACGCGGTTTGGAACCAGTCCTGTTTTTCCCTGGAGATCGTCTGCTTCCCCTTTGCGAATGCCCAGGAAAAAGAATTTAGATAAACGGGGCCTTTCGGTTACTGCAATTTCAACGTCGATCTCTTTGCCATGCAGTTTGGTGAGGTAGATTTCGACATTGCTGAAATAATTCTGCGCCCAGAGTTTGGTAATGGCTTTTGAGAAATTATCGCCACCGGGAATGGTAATTTCATCCCCTACGTTGATATTGGCTATAGAGATCAGTAGGTTTTCATCAAAAAAACGGTTACCGGTAACCTTTACAGCTGCGACTTTGTATTTCTTAGCGGTTTTCTGATTGAAAATAGACAGCAGGTCTGCATCGATAGATGTGATGGTAGTGTCGTGTTGTCCTGTTGTTGTTGTTTGTTGCGATTGGGCAGAGAGACTCACCATTGATGTTACTAACGCCAAGACTAAAAATTTGTACACTTTCTGCATCCGGTTTCGGTTTGTTAAATTGCTGGCCGAAAGTACTCCAGAAGGAGCTTTCAGCAATGGCTTCAGGTTTTTAAGCGGGGCAAATTAACGGGAATTATTAAAAGTCTTTGTTAAATCCCCCGCCATGAATAAGGTGTGATGGTGAAATAGGCTTATTTCAATTGTGTTTCCTCCTGTATTTGCTGCCCTGTTTTACCAAATCTGCGTTCTCGGGCCTGGAAGTCAATAATGGCTTCATACAGGTTTTCTTTGCGGAAATCGGGCCAACGGGTGTCGGTGAAGTATAATTCAGCATAAGCCAGCTGATATAAAAGGAAATTACTGATCCGGTATTCGCCGCTTGTACGTATCATCAGTTCCGGATCAGGAAATTGACTGGTAGAAAGGTATTGCTGCAAGGTGTCCTGGTTAATGGCTGCAGGATCAATCTTGCCCGCTTTTACATCCATCCCTATATTTTTTACTGCATTCACCAGTTCCCACCTGCTGCTGTAACTCAGCGCCATCACCAGGTTCAGGCCAGTATTATGGCTGGTCATTTCCAATGACTCCAGTAATTCAGTCCGGGCAAACTGTGGCAGCATATTCATATCGCCAATCACATGCAGGCGGATATTGTTCTTGTTCAGGGTAGGCACTTCTTTCCTGATGGTGTCTACCAATAATGACATCAGTCCCTCTACTTCCCGCTGCGGCCGGTCCCAGTTCTCTGTACTGAAAGCATATAAAGTAAGGTAGTTGATCCCCAGTTCGGCGCTGCCTTCCACAATATTCCGTACGCTTTCCACCCCATGAAAATGCCCGTACAAGCGATCCTGGCCCTTCTCTTGCGCCCAGCGTCCGTTACCATCCATGATAATGGCAATATGTTTGGGCAAGTGTTCTTTATCGATCCTTGAAATGTGGTCCTCAGGCATACTATTCCCCTTCATTTAGGCTGCGAAATTAATAAAATCAACGGTTTCGCGGGGGTTTATTTCCTGGTGGCAGTCGGGCATTTATACGACTGCAGGTTAAAAGAAAGGCCAACCTTTAAGGTGGCGAAAGCATCTTTTTGGTTACTGTTCCCTCTTTGTCTTCCCTTGACCCCAATGGCAGTACCGGTCTCATAGCTCCTGTCCTGCAACAGGAACCCCGGCGAAGGTGACCCATCTGGTAAGGGCGCAAATGCATCCGGCGCATAGGTTGCCCCGCTCACATCATCTAAATAATCGGTATTGGTAAAGCGGTAGGTGAGTTCTGTGAAGAAATTAGTGTTTTCGTTGAGTGCATATTTAAACCCGATAGTGAACGGAATACTGATGGCGATGGGGCTGTAAGGTTTCCGGTCGGGATAAGCTGCGCTTCCCTGGCCTTCGGTGCCTAAGGGACGGAGATAATATTTTTCTCCATTGAGATAAGCATAGGGATCAAAAGAAAAGACACCGATCCCCAATCCTATATACGGCGTGTAATTGTACCCTTCAAAGGTTGGATTGAACCTGAAAAAATTAAAGTCGCCCGACAGGCTCAGCTCCCACACATTGGTATTGAAGCTAAGGTTGCGGCGGCGCTGCACGTCATTATTACTGTACACATCAGAATAGCCCAGCATGGCATAATCGCCGGATACCCTGATACCGATATATTCTGTGAGTTGTTTCCTAAAAAAAGCGCCGGCGGCTACTTTTGGCCTGTTAACGTGCAATCCGGGGTTCAGGTCGCCAAAATAGTGGCTGGCTCCCACACCCACTCCAATCTCTCCCTGGTGAACAAAACTCTCCATTAACTGGGCATCTGCCCGCTGCAGTCCTGCAATTAATAAGAGTAATGTGATGGCTTTTCTGAGCATGTTTGAAACCGGCATATTGGAACTGTAAAATAACATCTATTTCAATATGTTAAAGTTAATTTCTTTTATCCAATCCCCAGGTAAGCTTTGTCCTGAGCGTGGAAAGAAAGCTATTTTCATTCAGTCTGATCAGGTTGATATCAAATTTTTCCCGCCGTACAGCCAGCTGGATGGTTTTATTCACTATTTCACGGCGGGCGTCCATGGCGCAGATGAACTGGTCGGCCCGGCCTTCTACTTCAAAGGATATCACGCTGGTATCGGGCACTATGATGGATCGTACATTCAGGTTATGCGGCGCCACCGGGGTAATCACAAAACTTGCCGATTCGGGAAAAAGGATGGGTCCGTTGCAGCTCATATTATACCCTGTTGAACCGGTCGGTGTTGCCACAATCAATCCGTCTGCCCAATAACTGTTGAGGAATTCGCCATTCAAGTAGGTATGCACTTTAATCATAGGTGCCGTATCTCTTTTATGAATGGCAAACTCATTCAGGGCAAAGGGTGCTTCGCCGAAAAGCGATTCATTGGAATCCAGGTGAATGAGCGATCGTTTGTCTACCACAAAGGTATGATTCACCAAAGCATCCACTGCGCTGCCCAGCTCATCACGGCTGATGCTTGCGAGGAAGCCCAGGCGGCCGAAATTGATCCCCAGGATCGGAATATTATAGTCTTTGACCAGTGTTACGGCATCCAGCATGGTTCCATCTCCTCCCAGGCTGATCAGGTAATCAATATCCTTGTTCAGGTCGCCGGAGGTTTGAAAACGCACCATTTTCTCCAGCAGGTTCTGGGGTAATGTGAAGCGGTGCAGCAATGGTTCATATAAATGAATAGTGGTATCGTACCGTGCCAGTTCCTCCAGGAGAACCAGCAGTGGGTTTTCCTGTTCAAAATCCAGTCCACGGCTATAAATAGCTACTTTCATACCTAAAAATCATTTCTGCTTTGTAAATATAAGCCATTGCGTCCCAGTTGGTTGAAGCTATATTCAATTTTAAACACAAAATCATAAATGGAAACAATATCCATCCCGATACCCCAGGTCCTGAGCAGGCGGTTATTTAACGTATTGGTCATATCCGGTGTGGTGTTGTAGCCATAACCAATGTCTCCATAGGCTTTGAGGAAAATACGGAAGGGTATCTTATCATGCGTTTTGCTTGGAAAAGGATTCTTTAGTACAACGCTTACCAATTGCCTGTGCAGGGTTGTTTTCAAAATACCTCCGGCCGTGCCATCCACCACATTGTATTCCAGTCCCCTCATTTGCGAAAACCCGTACCCGATCAGCCGCTGGTTGAAAAAATAATTGTTGAAAGGCAGTTTAAGTGTACCAATAACGTCCCAATGCAGGAAGGTTTTCCGGGCAAGCGGTACCGCATACACTGCCCTGGCAGTGGTCATCCAAAGATTGGATACCGGGTCGAGCCCTCTTTTATACAGGTTCGCTTCCAGCAAAAATCCTTTGGAGGGGTAAGAGATATAATCAACATGGTAGTATTTAAACTGGTAGTTGAAATCAATGTATTTCATTTCATTACCAGTGCCCGGGTAATAGAGCGGGTTGATCTTTAGTATGGTGTCGGCAACCTGTTCGGTATTATAGGATACCCTGAAATAGTGCCGCTGCCTTACATTGGGCCGGTAAGAATAGGTAAGGTCAAAACGGGTATGCTGCCTCGTGATCTCTTCCTGGCGGAAGAACAATTGTTTATTGTTACCGGTTCCGTAATTCAGTTCTTTCTGTGTGGCATAAACAAACCCTATATTGAAACCACTCCTGAGTTTCCTGTCAAAGAAAGGTAGTTCATACCGTAAAGTCAACTGTTGTGTATAGCCGTTGATCAGCCATACGTCGAGGTTATCGCTTCGTCCGCTTACATTATTCTGTATGAATTTGATCCCATAATTCACCCGGTCGAGGCTGCGTTTCTGGTCTACCCACCACTGGTTAAAGTTCCGGTCTACCAGCCTGAAATAAGGTAAGGGAAAAAGATACCACCGTTCTTTAAGGTCTATGTTGATCGTTACCACATTGCCTTTCCGTTCGGCAATATAAACGGCTACGTCTACAAATAACAGGGTATTCATCAATTGCTGGTGCGCCAGCTCCAGTTGTTTGTCCAGCTCCACACCGGGCAGGCGGTCGCCTTTCTTAAAAGGCACTTCCCGCATTACAATAAAGGGTTTTGTTTTTTTATTGCCTGTTATGCGTATATCGCCAATAACCAGCGGCATTTGTTTTAAAACAACCATCTCAGCAAGGCTTGGAGGTAGTGTATCTGTCATTACCGTTGCCGTTGTATCCTGTGCACAGAGGCCTGAACAAAGAAAAAACGAAAGGGTAAAAACAGCTACAGGTAATACATTCATCAGTTATTACCTTTTATATGTTCAGGTAGGCGATCAGGTGATTGTAATTTTCTTTGAGTTCATTGGCATAATGCTCTTCACCAAAATAATAGCGTACGCTGTACTCGTAACGCTGGAAGGTGGCTACAATGTCCGAGATCTCGATCTTGCTTACCTTGAGGGTTACGATCGTGAGACCTGTATCGGGCTCGGTATAAGTGTTGAGTTGTGTAATGTAAGCGTCGTTTGTTTCTACGAGCCTGCTGATCTCACCGAAGGAAAAATTTCGTTTGTCTGTTTCCAGTACAATCATTCCGCCCCGATCCTCATTACCCACAAAGTCTGACAGGTGATGCAACAGGTCTTTTGCCGGGATGACGCCGGCCAGCTCCGTATTTTCATTGATAACGGGTACCAATGAAAGCCCATGTTCTGATGCCAGTTTGACTGCTATTAAAAAATGTTCTTCCGGTTTAACCGATACCCTCACCAGTGATTGTTCCAGTGAAGCCACCAGGCCATCTTCATCGGCATCCAGCAGGTCGCCTTTTTCAACAAGGCCAACAAATTTCTCTTCATTTAACACCGGAAGGTGCAAAACATCATAATCTTCCATCAACTGGAGGGCCAGTGAAACCTTATCGAAGAGGTTCACTGCAGGGAACCCGGTATTTATCAGTTGCGATGCCAGCATGCTCTCTAGTTCTTTCTTTCAGATACGTCAAAAACTACGCTACGGTTGCAGCAGGTTGTTTTTGTTTCAGCTTATCTAAAAAGCCTTCTAAGATAATATTGAATTCAGCGGGCACTTCCATCATGGGTGCATGTCCGCATTTATCAACAAAATGCAATTCACTGTTCGGTATCAGGCGGTTGAACTCGCGGCCAACAAATGGCGGTGTAATGGTATCATTATTACCCCAGATCAGCAAAGTGGGTTGTTTGATCTGGCTGATCTCTTCGCCAAGGTTATTGCGGATAGCGCTTTTTGCCAATGCGATGATCTTGATTACTTTGATCCTGTTATTGGTTATTTCAAACACTTCATCTACCAGCTCTTTGGTAGCAGCCGCGGGATCATAAAAAGTAAGCTGTGTTTTCTTTTTAATGTATTCATAGTCGCCCCGCTTTGGATAGCTGTCGCCCATGCCATTCTCAAACAGTCCGCTGCTCCCGGTAAGGGTCAATGATTTGATCTTTTCCGGGTGCTTGAGGGCATGGAGCAGCGCCACATGGCCGCCAAGAGAGTTGCCCAGTAAGTGAATACCGGTATACCCCCTGGTTTCTATGAATTTCTGGACATATTTTTCTAACCCGCCTACTGAGGTATGAAAGATATCGAGGTCAAAGAGTGGCAGTATGGGTACCACTACTTTATAATTTTTCCTGAAATGCTCTACCAGGTCCTTAAAATTACTCAGAGCGCCGAATAATCCATGCAGTAGCAGCAGGGGTTCCCCTTCTCCTTCTTCAATAAACCTGAACTTATCCTGTTGTTTGATCTTGTAATTCATTTAGTCAGTTTCTTATGCAAGCAGCATTGGCTCGGTACAAATAAACGCAAATCCGTTCAAAAAATAAGGAAACATAAAAAAGCATCACATTCGCATAATGCATCATGACGTATGCTAAAATACTGATTTTACACTAAAAACAATGTTTGGCAGGTGCCTGGCAACAAAGTGATTATTGCATCTTTTTGCCGATGTCTTCAAAAAATTGGGAAAGTTCTGCAAACAATCCCTTAAACATTGGTATCACTACCCCAAATGCATCGATGGCTTTTGGTCCCCATGGCTGAATAAAAGCATAGGTTTTTGATGCCCGGATCGTCTCCTCTTTTATCAGATGAATATGTTCGGCAAAGAATAGGATCACACTGAATAAGACAGTATAAAGGCATGCATATACTACCATACCGGCCAGCTTGTTCGCCCATCCAAGGAAAGCAAGCTCCAGGGTGGTTTGTACCATGGCTGCACCCAGCCGCACCAGCAACAACACGGCAATCATGATCAGGGCAAAAGAAATAAATGGCAGCCAGGTTGCCGCCAGGTGTGTGCTTTCTTTTAAATGCCCGGCCACTACGGCTGATAACTTCATCGCAGCTGCCAGGCCAACTATGATGCCCAGGAATGAAAAGGCTGCCACAACCAATCCATTGCGGTAGCCTTTTATTGCTGCAACGATCATGAGCACAATAACAATGGCGTCTATGAGCATAATTGAACTTTGCGTGAAATTACCCCAGCAATGCCTTCACTGCCGCGGAAATTGCTTTCCCGTCTGCTTTGCCGGCTAATTGTTTCGTAGCTGTGCCCATTACTTTTCCCATGTCTTGCGGGCCGGTAGCGCCAACAGCCGCAATGATCGCTGTTAACGCTTCTTTCAATTCGGCCTCATTGAATTGTTTGGGCAGGAATTGCTCAATCACAGCAATCTCTTCCGACTCTTTTTGTGCCAGGTCTTCACGTTTTTGCTGGGTGAATATCTCCAATGAATCTTTTCTTTGTTTCACTAATTTCTGCAACAGTTTTGCTTCGCCTTCTGCAGTTACCTGGCCATTGGCACCGGGTTCTGTTTTGGCTTTGATGATCTCAGCCTTAATAGCACGGAGTCCGCGAAGGAGTGCTTCATTCTTTGATTTCATGGCATCTTTCATGCCAGTCATCACTTTTTCTTCTAAACTCATATCAATGTTTTTATTTGTTTTCTTTTAACTGGGTTTCCCGGAACTTCTGGTAAAATTCTTTGGCAAATTTTTTAATGTCGTTCACCAGTTCCTCCTGCTGGGTGGCACGCTGGTAGGTATCTGCCATTCCCATCATGGTTTGGTAGTAAAAATCCGCCATCTCATCCACCATCATGTCTTTCGTCCACAAGTCGATCCGTAATGCACTCTTATCGCTTGCATCCCAGAATGCCACCATCATGGCTTTAGCCGGCTGTACCATGTCGGCCGTACTGTCTGTGGCCGACCAATGAATGGACTGCGGCACTTTATTCTCATCTAACTGAACATCTATTGAAATGCTTGATTTGTGCATATGCTTTATTTATATGGAGAACCGCAAAAGTAAGACGATTCACGATACTATTTCCTGCCAGCATGCAGCGGCCGCCTGTTCCCAGTTAAACTGCCGTACCCTTTCCTTCCCTTCCCTTATAAACCTGCTGCGCAGGTTTTCATCTTTATAAAGCGCAAGCATCTGCTTTGCAAGGGCATCAGGGTCACCGGGGGCTGTATAAAGGGCCGCTTCGCCACTGATTTCAGGTATGGCGGTATTACCGGCGATTACCGGCACTTCACACTGCATGGCATCCAGTACTGCCAGTCCTGATCCATCCAACGAACCGGTATGCAGCACAGCATATGCCGCGGAGGTAAGCAGGGGCGATGCTTCTCCTGTTGGAGAAGCGGCCAATACCACATCCTCCCTGTATTTATATGTTTTTAACTTTTCGGCAAGTCCTGCATGTTGCAGTACCAGGTTGCCTGTTACCAGCAGTTTCATATTACTGCGCTGCCATTTTTTAAATAAAGAGAAAGCTTTGAGCAGGGTTAACAGGTTATCCCGGGTGCAGGTGTCACCAGCAGCAAGAAAATATTCCCGGCCGGCAGTGTACTTGTTCTTTACTGCCTCCTTCTCTTCCCATGACAAGGGCAACAAATGATCCCCTGCTGCACCATGGACCACCGCAATTTTACCGGCGGGTATTTTGTAACGCTCAATGATTGCATTTTTTGAAAATGCGGAGACTGTTATGATCTTTTTTGCTTTGCGCAACAGGCCGGGCATGAACAGTTTGTAATACAGCTTTTGCCGCCAGCTGGCAAACTGCGGGTAATGAACAAAGGAAAGATCGTGTACAACCAGTATTGAATGCCTGGTTCTGCACAGGCTGCCATCGTTATAAGCTGTCACCCATATATCGGGCTTGTTCTTAGCTAATGCACCCTTATTACTACCCGTAACAAAGAAGAACCGATGCTCCGGACGCTGTTGTACCAGGCGGCCAAATATTTCTTTCACATAATGATCATACACTTCTGATGAACCGATTCCCGGGAAGCTGATGTTAACGGCGATAAGCATATACAAAAGTAGCACTGACTCCCAGACAGTCATTCAACTTTTTTCGCCCAGGCATCCATTTTCTGTTCCATTACATCGAGGGGCATATTGCCATCTTTCAATATCGCATCATGAAAAGCAGGGAGCTTAAATTTAGCGCCCAGTTCCTTTTCATATTTATTTCTCAACTCACGTATTTTCAAAGCGCCTATTTTATAACCCAGGGCCTGTGCAGGAATCGCCATGTATCTTTCTATCTCTGCCGTTGCGCCTTTTTCGCTGATCTGTTCATTGTCTGTCATGTATTTAATGGCTTCTTCACGTGTCATTCCTTTTGCATGCATACCCACATCTACAACCAGGCGGATAGCACGGTGTATTTCATCGCCCAGGGCGCCCATATACTGGTAAGGGTCAGTATACAACCCGAGTTCTTTACCTAAGCTTTCGCAATACAATGCCCAGCCTTCAGCATAAGCGTTGTTACCACCAAAGCGACGGAATTTAGGCAAGGTCGTATTCTCCTGCTGCAGGCTGATCTGGTAATGGTGACCGGGAATGGCTTCGTGCAGAAACAAGCTCTCCATACCACTGGTGGTATTGAATTTTGTGGCATCGAGAATGGGAATGTAAAAAATACCCGGCCGGCTGCCATCAGCACTGCCCTGGTTATATTCTGCACTGGCGCTGGCAGCACGGAAAGCTTCTGTCTGCCTGATCTCAAAAGGTGTTTTGGGGGTATGGCCGAACATTTTTTTCAGGTTAGGCACCATCGTCTGATGTATCTTCTCAAATGCATCGAGTATATCTTTTGGTGTTTTATAAGGGGTGAACTGTTTGTCCGTTTGCATGTACTGGAAGAATGCTTTCAGGTCACCCGTAAAACCAACTTCGGTTTTGATCCTTTCCATCTCTGTCCGGATGCGTTTCACTTCGGCAAGTCCGGTATTGTATATCTCATCCGGTGTTTTGCTGGTAGTGGTCTGCTGCCTGATCAGGTAGCTGTAATATTTGCTGCCATCCGGTATAGCGCTGATGCCTGTTGTTGTGCGGGCTTTAGGCAGGTATTCCTGCTGCAGAAAATCGCCTAGTTTTTTATAGGCAGGTACGATCTGTTCATGGATCAGTTTCACATAGGCATCGGTCAATCTTTTTTTATCCGGCTCACTGAAATTTTGAGGAAGATTGGTAATGGGTCCATAAAATAAGCTTGTTTTGGGATCCGTCACAACCATTGCCTGCATTTGCGGGATCATCTTAACCACTAATTTTTCCGGTAATACCGTATTGGTTGCCATCCCTTTTTTGAAGTACACGATAGCGCTGTCGGCATAAGCGCTGAAAACAGCAGCCCGTTTCAGCCAGTCGTCATAATCCTTTACCGTTTTAAAGGGCTGTATCACACTACCGCTGCCCAGTTGCCCGAAAACAAGGTGCATGCTTTCAAACTGGTTCATGGGCATATAATTGTCGTGGAAATGCAGCCCCTCCAGGTTTATTTCCATTTCACGCTTAAAAATGTCGTAGTTCAACTGATCATTCGTATTCAGGTGTTCCCGGTCAAAGCGCGTGATATAGGTAAGGTAAGCACTGTAGAAAGTCTTTAGTTTTTCCTGGTAGCTGTCTGTAAAGTCAACATACAGTTTGTCATTATACCTGTTATCGCCATTTACAGTAGCTTCTATCGGAAACAGCTGCAGCCGTTCTTCATAATACCTGTCTAACAAAGCTGCCATTTCTTTATTGCCTTCACTTCCCTGGTTGGTGTTACTGAGTTTGCAGGAGGCAAGCAGGGAAAGTATGCCTGCGAGGTAAACGATTTTCTTCATGGATAGTTATTGTATGTTTAAATATATTCATAAAATCCTTTCCCTGTTTTGCGGCCAAGTTCGCCGGCGTCTACTTTGGCTTTTTGTAAGGGTGATGGCTTCAGCCTCTCCGGTTTTCCCAAGGCTTCCCATACAATATTGCTGACGCTGTAATTAATATCCATACCAATCAGGTCCATCAGTTTAAAGGGCCCCATTTTAAAACCGGAAGCTTCCATGATACTGTCGACTGTTGACATGTCGGCCACGCCTGTTGCTACCAGGTGCATGGCTTCGAGGTAATAATGCCTGGCAACCCGGTTTACAATAAAGCCGGGTGCATCTTTGCATACCACCGGCGTTTTGCCCATCTGCTTTGACAAAGTGACGAGCTGCTGTACAACCGCTTCATTGGTACGATCACCCTTTATTACCTCCACCAATTTCATCACGGGTGCGGGATTGAAAAAATGCATCCCAGCCACACGCGATGGGTCCGCAACAGACGCAGCGATGGAACTGACCGATATCGATGAAGTGTTGGTTGCCAGTATGCAACCCGGCTGGTTAATGGCCGCCAGTTGATTGAAGAGGGAAATTTTTGCTTCTTTTTTTTCAATGATCGCCTCAATGATCACATCTGCCAGGCAATCGTTGCTGTATGGGGTAAACTGTAATTTTTTTTGTATGTTCTGCTGCTCCCGGTAAGTGATCTTTCCTTTGTTTTGCAGCCATTCCAGGTTTTTTGTTATTGCGGCGCTGCTTTTCTCCAGCATAGTTTCATTCACATCAAACTGGATGGTGTTAAAGCCCGACATAGCAGCTACCTGGGCAATACCACTGCCCATGGTCCCCGCTCCGCATACACAAATTGTTGTTATTGGTAACATCCTGCAATCGTTAATATTTATGCAAGATACTTACATCTTTTCCACTTCCTCAAGTCTTAACAAGATGCTGCCATATAGTTGTAGTAATTTTATCCTATGCGAAAGAACCTGCAGCAATTGGACCTGTTTGCAATGTCTCCCGGGCTTCCCGCACAAGAGTCAGCACTGTCTCTTCCTGTAAATGAAGCGGAGGCAGAACAGCAGCCTGTTGACCATGCTGCCATCACACCGCACGCCGGTAGCAGCGAGCCCATCGTATTTGCCGATGAAAAGATTGTTGTTAAGATCAAAACAAAACCGGTTGCTGCAAAAATAACAGTCCCTGCGCCTGTAGTGAAACAAGCCGGCAAACGGGGAAGGAAATCCTTCAAAGAGATCGACAGTGAGATTGACCTGATCAATATCCCGGATGAAGAAGTGCTGAAACAGAAACTCTATTATTCCATCAGCGAAGTGGCGGGCTGGTTCAAGGTGAATACTTCTTTATTACGCTATTGGGAGAATGAATTTGACATACTGCAGCCGCGTAAAACAAGAAAGGGCGACAGGCTTTTCCGGGTTGAAGACATCAAGAACCTGCAATTGATCTATTTTTTGCTTCGCCAGCGAAAATTTTCCATCGAAGGTGCACGCAATTACCTGAAGAATAATAAAAAACAGGCCGACACGCAAATACAATTAGTGCAGTCGCTGACAAAGTTCAAGTCCTTTTTATTAGAATTGAGAGCTAACCTCGGGTAGCTGTTGTGAGTTTCTGGGTAATAATCAGGTCCGTACTCGCTGCCGCTAAACCGATCCCGCTTTTCTCCAATAACGCAATCAATTCCAGGTTCACCTGTTCGCGCAGGCGGAAGAATTCATCTATAGGTTGTGCCATGGTAGTAAAATAATCTACCGCCATAATATGTGCATTTTTACCCGTGTCCATCAGGTATACCACTGTGTTTTCTATTTCCGGCTTTTGCAGTACAGCTTTAATTGCAGGTGTTAATTGCCTGAGTTGATCGGAAGAGGCACTCAATTCCAGTTCAAGCCTCAGTTCCACTTTCCTTTGCGTTCGTAAAGTGATATTGTCTATAATAGTATCCACCATCTGTTTATTGGGAACTGAGATATAGGTTTTATCCGTTGTACGGATGCGTGTACTGCGCAGGCCTATTTTTTCAATGTTTCCAGTGAAATTATTTACTTTAACCAGGTCGCCTGTAATAAAGGGTTTATCAAAGAAGATGATAAAGGAGGCGATGAGGTTTTCCATGCTCTCCTTTGTAGCCAGTGCAACGGCAGCTCCCACCAGGCTAAGCCCTGTTAGCAGGCTGCCTATTTTTTGATGAAATGAATTTTTAATGACGAGCATAACGCCAATGATCACCAATACCACTTTAAGGAAATCTTTAAAGAAAATAATGAGCTGGTTATCTGTCAGGTCAGCAGTAAGATTGGCTTTTGCCTCCAGTATCATCGCTATAAAATCGATGATCCGTAAACATAACCAGATGAACACGCTGATTAAAATACCATCTGCAACGGAGTCAATCACCTGCCTGAAGGTAATGCGATAGATAGTAAAATCAAGGATACGCGGAAAATGCAGTTCGCTAAGTGCAATGAATGTAACAAGCAGCACCAAAAATATGTCCAGCGGACCCACAACAAGATCCAGAAATGACTGCTTGCCAACATTTTTGCCTGCTTTTGCAACGGTCAGCTTATAAATCAGCCTGGCCAGGTATTTGGAGATTAGCCTCTTGCACAGAATGGCCAACAGTATGGTTCCTCCAACATATAAATACGCTTCAATGGTATTGTTGAGGAATTGTTGCTGCAATAATTTTTCCATGCCTGCAAGTTAAGAAGAACAGGATTTATGATTCCCATTTATGCAATTGCATGTCGGTGCCATCAAAACTGGCGTATGTAAAGTTCCGGATCCAATCGCCCAGGTTAATATACCTGCTGTTTTCATTCAATGGAAAATCGATCGGGTAGTGCCTGTGACCGAAAACGAAGTAATCAAAATGCTGTTGCTGTAATACTTCTTTGCAGTAAATAATCAGCCATTCATTTTCCTCGCCCAGGAAGTGCTGGTCTGCTGTGCCTGTTTTTTCGCGGCTCCTGCGGCTGAAATAGTTGGCTAAGCCAATGCCCCAGGTAGGGTGCAACTGCCCAAACAGCCATTGGCAAACGGGGTTGCGGAAAATCTTTTTGATGAATTTATACCCATGATCGCCCGGGCCCAGTCCATCTCCATGCCCGATAAAGAATTTCTTCCCATTCCATTCAAACACCCTTGGCTGATGGTAAACAGGAATATCCAGCTCTTTTTCAAAATAACCGCTCATCCACATGTCGTGGTTGCCTACGAAAACATGAATTTTGATACCGCTATCTGTCAGCTCGGCCAGTTTGCCCAGCAACCGCACATACCCTTTGGGCACTACTTTCTTATATTCATACCAGAAATCAAAAATATCACCCACAATAAATATTTCTGCAGCATCATGCCTGATACTCTCCAGGAAAGCCGTTACTTGTTTCTCCCTGACCAGGCTGCTTACAGCGTCGGGCGCGCCCAGGTGAAAATCGGAAAGGAAGTATATTTTTTTTTGCTTGCTGATCTCCATTAAATTAATCCTTAGGGTAATTTTCTATAAGGCGCAGTATTTTCTGTTTTAAAGCTGGCAAGTCTAATTGAATGATTTCCCAGAGAAGAACATAGTCGATCCCGAAATATTCATGAATGATCTTGTTGCGAAGATCTGCAATCTCCCGCCATTCAATTTCAGCATATGCTGATTTATACTCTTGTGTTACCTGTCGAGAAGCTTCCCCTATAATTTCAAAGTTCCTGACTACTGCATCCTTTGTTTTCCTGTCGTTATAAAATGCATCTTCATCAAGATCAGATAAATACTCATAGATAGCAGCAATTGGATCCATGATATCATTCAATAATAACAGATTATTCCGCTTAGACATATATCAGATCAGGCTCAATAGCTGCAAAATACTGGGGGCGTATTCCTCTTTTTGAAACCAGGTCCACTTTTTTATGCAGCAGATTTTCAATATCGTAATTCAAATGAAGAAAACGAAGACCCAGCGGGCCATTCAGTTCTACCATTATATCTACATCGCTGTTCTTTTTCTGCTCTCCTCTGCTATATGAGCCAAATAAAGCCATGCTTTTAATAGGATACTTATTAAAAAGCTCCCTTTTATGCTGCTGTAATATTTGTATGATCTCACTCATTCTATGTAAAACTAAGGCTTATTTTTTACGCCGTTTGTTTTCATCAGCGCTCAACTAAAAAACAATATACTTCTTTTGGTCCATGCACTCCTACCACCAATGTCTTTTCAATATCGGCTGTGCGGCTTGGGCCACTGGCCAATGTAACCATGGAAGGAAACGATGTGCCATAATGATCACGTAATGATTGCAACCCATCTGCAATATCGTACACAAGCTGGTCTGTATAAGCAATGCAGATATGTACCGGTGCATATACGCTTACCGTACGACCGCTTTGCTGCCCGCTACTCATGAGCATACTGCCTGTTCTTGCTACCAGGTATTCACATCCTGTTATGGAAGCATCACAGTTCTGTACATCCGGAGCGGTCATAGCTGCAAATCCGGCGTTTGTCAGTCGTTGTCTGAGTGTTTCTTCCCTGCAATACACAGCCTTCCAGTTACGCTGTATGGTTAGCATGCCCAACTGCGAGGCCAGTTCTTTTTCACTCGTACAAAAAGAAAATTTGCCTTGCAGTTTATTGAAATTCTCAGCAAACAATAGCCCCAGATCCTGCGGCTGGGGCTGAAACACGCTGGCAGTTCCTGCGCTTTCAGGAAAGGGAACAGGCACTGGTTGCGCCAGTGCCTGTTTTATTTTCTTCAGAATATGTTCCCGGGCTGTATTTGTCATTATGCTACGATCGTTGTTTCGGTGCTGGCAGCATCTGTCTCTGATTTATGGTCTGGGTGCCCGTTACTTTGCACAGCAGTTACTTCCAGCAGTTTCTTTTCTTCAAACGGTCTTTTACCGATCAATAATTCCACATCACTTTTATGCAGTACTTCTTTATCTAACAGCTCTTTCGCCAGTGTTTCCACTTCCTGTTTTTTCTCTGTAAGCAGTTTAAGTGTGCGCTGATACGCCGTATCGATAATGCCCCTCACTTCTTCATCAATGATCTTTCCGGTCTCTTCGCTGAACGGTTTTGTAAAGGTATTTTCCTGTGTAGGGTCATAAAAACTCACATTGCCTATTTTGTTGTTCATACCATACGCTGTAACCATGCTATAGGCAATCTTGGTAATCTGCTGCAAGTCATTGGCAGCACCTGTTGATATCTTACCAAAAAAGATCTCTTCTGCTGCCCGTCCGCCCAGTGTCATGCAGATCTGGTCCATCAACTGGTCAGTATTATATAAGTATTGTTCGGTTGGTGTGTACTGGGCATATCCGAGGGCTGCTGTGCCGCGTGGCACAATGGTCACTTTCAGCAGCGGATATGCATGTTCCAGGAACCATCCGCAGATAGCGTGACCTGCTTCGTGGTAAGCAATAACTGCTTTCTCATGTGGTGCAATGATCTTGTTTTTCTTTTCTAATCCGCCGATCACCCTGTCAATCGCATCCTGGAAATCGCTCATATCAACTGCTTCTTTGCCTTTGCGTGCTGCTATTAATGCCGCCTCATTGCACACATTGGCTATATCAGCTCCCGCAAATCCCGGTGTTTGTTCGGCCAGTTTATGCAAGTCTAATGTTTCAGATATTTTGATGGGCATCAGGTGCACTTTAAAGATCGCTTCCCTTCCTTTCACATCGGGCCTGTCGATCGATATCTGCCTGTCGAAACGGCCCGGCCTTAACAAGGCGGTGTCCAATACGTCCGGCCTGTTGGTCGCGGCCAGTATGATGATGCCTGTATCGCCGCCAAAACCATCCATTTCCACGAGTAACTGGTTCAGGGTGTTTTCCCTTTCGTCATTGCTCATGATGGCATTTCTTCCGCGGGCGCGGCCAATAGCATCTATTTCATCAATAAAGATGATACAAGGCGCTTTTTCCCTGGCCTGCTTGAACAGGTCGCGTACACGGCTGGCGCCAACACCTACAAACATTTCAACGAAATCACTGCCGCTGAGACTGAAGAACGGTACCTGTGCTTCCCCCGCCATGGCTTTGGCCAATAAAGTTTTACCAGTACCGGGAGGTCCTATCAGGAGTGCTCCCTTGGGTATTTTACCACCAAGTGCTGTGTATTTTTTGGGTTGTTTTAAGAAGTCCACTATCTCCATCACTTCCACTTTCGCCTCGTCCAGGCCTGCAACATCTGCAAACGTAATATTCACTTTAGCGCCTTTGTCAAATAAAGTCGCTTTTGATTTGCCGATATTGAAGATACCACCGGGACCGCCGCCGCCTGCGGGACCGCCCATTTTGCGCATCAGTAACACCCAGGCCAGTATAAGAACGACGATTGAAACAATGGTATTGAATAAAGGACCAAACCATTCCGCTTCATCAAAGGTATTTTGAGCTACTTCCTCCATATTATTGGCCTTATACAATTCTGAAAGGCCTGTTTTGAAAGTAGTCCAGTCGGTTACCTTAAATACAAAAAGAGGAGACCCCTTTACTTTATCCTTCGTTAAAACAGTTTTAAACTTCTTTACATAGAATTCTTTAGAAAGGCTGTCAGGCTTAATATAGATACGCACTTCAAACTTGTTGGTAACAAGGTCCAGTTTCTCCACATCGCCTTTTACCAGCATTTTTTGTTTGAATTCCTGCTCAGTAGTGCGGCTGAGATCCGGGGTAAAACGCATGAATTGAGCCGACAACAGTATGATGGCAATGATGGCATAAATCCAATAAATATTGAACTTGGGGCTTTTACGCTGACCGTCTCCTTTATCCTGTATGTTTAACTTTGGGTTCTTATTTTCCTGTGACATAGCTATGTTCCTCTGTGATAAATAATTTAGTATTAGTAGTGGTAAACGTTTACCAGTCTCTTTTATTTTAGCGTTTACAGATCGTGCAGCTGCGCTACCGCATCGCTCCACATATCTTCCAGTTTATAAAATTTCCGGGCTTCCGGGTGCATGACGTGTACCACAATATTGATATAATCGATTAAAACCCATTGTAAAGCCTGTCTGCCTTCGTGTTTATAGGGCATTTCCTCACAAATGGTCTTTACCTGGTCCTCTATAAAGTCGCTGATGGCTTTTACCTGTGTGGTGCTCGATGCCTGGCATACGATAAAGAAATCAGCGGAGGCCTCGGGTATTTTCCTCAGGTCCAAGCTCACTATATCCTCCCCCTTTTTATCCTGTATGGCTTTGATAATGGTTTTGAAGATTTTTGAATTGCGCGACAGCCTTGTTACAGTGTTCCTCGTACGGCTTTGTAAAACAGAAAGTGGTTCCAATAACTGATCGGATTTAATGATTTAATTTGTTTCATTCCCAGCACATCTCACAACCGGCAAGCAAATTATTATTCTCCATTGCTGAAAAGACTTCCGCCTGCTGAATTAACTTCGCCAAAAATAGTAATTCTTTGTCACCAACAGCTGCTAAAAGTCCCATTGGGCAACCATTCATGGAATTATCCGAGGTGGGTAGTACCAACATCTATGCCATGGAAAGGTTACAGGCAGCGGGGGCCGGCCATGGTACTGCTTTTTTTGCCCATCACCAGTATGCCGGAAAAGGTCAGCGCGGAAAAAACTGGAATGCAGAACCGGGAAGCAATATCATCCTCTCCGTTATACTGGACACCTCTTTCCTGTTGATTACCCAGCAGTTCCACCTGAGCATCATGGTAGCACTTGCCTGCCATGACCTGTTTAGTAAATACGCACCCGATGAAACAAAAATTAAATGGCCCAATGATATTTACTGGCGTGACAGAAAGGCAGGGGGTATCCTGGTCGAAAACCTGGTACGGGGCAGTAAATGGCAGTGGGCTGTAGCAGGAACTGGCATTAATATCAACCAGTCGCGTTTTCCGCCGGACATAGCAGGCCGGGCAGTTTCCCTGAAACAGATCACCGGAAAACAGTACAATGTGGTGGCATTGGCCAGGGAATTATGTGCAGCCATGCAGCAACGCTATACCCAGTTACAGGCCGGAGAATGGGACCTGATGCTTGCATCTTACAACCAGCACCTTTTTAAAAAGGGAGAAGAAGCAAGATTGAAAAAAGACACCATTAGTTTTAACTGTATCATCAAAGAAGTGAATACCAATGGGGAACTATTGGTTACTGGCGGCATACAGGACCGGTTCCGGTTTGGAGAAGTAAACTGGTTATTGTAATGAAGGTTGGTCAGCGCAGCTTAGTGATCCTTTTTGCCAGTTCATGATCCTTTGGAGTTACTGTGTCTCCCGCATCGTGTGTGTTCAGCCATATGTCAACCTTGTTCCACACATTGGTCCACCGCGGGTGATGGTTCATTTTCTCCGCTTCCATGGCCACCCTTGTCATAAAAGCAAATGCTTCAGAAAAATTCCTGAACTGAAATTGCTGGTAAAGGGTGTTATCCTGTTCGGTCCAACCCCCTGAAGCGGTGTCATTATTTTCCATAAAAATAGATTTTCAAAATATCCCCCAGGCAGTAGCGGGGGTTAAAACACCATGTTCCCCTTGTTCCGGATCTGTTCATTGGTTAACTCAGCTACCAATTGCACCCCATTCAAGCTTTTTACAGACTGCCTGATCCAGCTGCATTTCTCATCATCAACAAAATCGCCCTTCATCAACCATAAAAAATCCATATGCCTGAATTCCGGCAGCAGGTATTCCCCATCAAACTGGTTATGATAAAGGTAATGGGTTAGAAAGCTGTTGGGCTCTTTTGATTCATACACGGTAAAATAATAGCTGCGCTCTTTTTTCTTCAGGTGTACTTCTATCCCGGGGTTGAGCCTGAAATCATAGCCAAGCAGGTTGTTTAACTGCAGGCAAAACTGGTAGTTTTTCAGTGGTGCAGTAATGCCTAACAGGCGGGTATCTTCAAAAAAGTCTTCATTTAACTCTTCTATGTTCAGTCGCAGTTTCATGTACGACAAAATTAGAATTCAATCCCGAGAATCCAGCTCTCCTTTTTTATCTCCAGAGCCAATCACTTCATACACCAATGCTGTCATATCTTTTTCGGCTGCAGTATGCCCTATCTCAATATGCCGGTCGGGTATAATGGCAATCGTAGGATGTGCAAACCAAAACTTGCTTCCTGCCGGTTCCTGGTCCGTGCCATAGAAGTTAATGATGAAGTAATTATTAGCAGCAAACGCTCCTTTTTTGAGTATGCGTGCCAGCTCAATCAATGCTGCCACACCACCTGCATTATCAACTATGCCATTCTCTGTCCGGCTGGCAGATACACTCAATAATACATTGGCAGCAGCATGATTGTTGATGAACCCGATGAGGTTACCCGCTTTGCGTGATTTGGTGGAAATACTGGTATTCAGCTCTATCGGGAGGGTGGCAGAATGATCTGAGAAATGCTTCTTTAATCCCTCTTTGGTAATATAGATCACGGGTATTTTTACTGTGAGCGACTGGTCATACCTGTTAAACTGAATATGGTCGGCAATGGCCGAGCTGTTGTAAACAAATAGGGCTGTAGCGCCTTTGGCAGCGGCAGTAGTCACTTCTTTTTTGATAAATGCCTCCACATCAAACTGTGGATTGTCTTTGTTTTCTTCGAGCAGGTCTCTCAGGTCCTTGAACCAGGGTTGCTTGTATTCATTCAAAGCCATGGAAGCGGAGCCTTTTACGCTTTTACTGGCACTGAATGCAAGTGGGATATACGCTGTTGCAGGGTCTAGCAGCTGGTCATCTACTTTCAGTATGGTACTGGCATCTATCTGCCTGCCCTCATTGATCTCAAACTCCTGGATAAAGCCATTGGTTCCTTTGGGCTCCAATCCAATCTGCCGGTATTGTTGAATGATATATTGCCTGTCGTATACGTTGGTTGCTGACTGCGTACGCGACAGGTACTGTGCATGTAACTGCAGGTTTTGAACCAGTTCTGCGTGTGCTTTTGCTTCGGCTAAACGTTTCTTTCTTTTACTTTGTGAATAAGTCAGCAGGGGAAATAATAATAGTACGATCAGTATCTTCTTCATAGAAGCCATATTTACCAGCGCAAATGTAAGCTGCTGACAATTGCATTTTGTTAGTGCTTTGCAAATATTGACAATAAAGGAATCAATTCTGTTCCCGATCTCGTAACTACCTGCCATGCTTTGCAGTTACTTTTGCACTCTTCTATTATTTTGATAAAGAAACCGGTACATATTGCATTGGTGGGTAACCCTAACAGCGGCAAAAGCTCGTTGTTTAATGCGCTTACCGGCCTGAACCAGAAAGTGGGCAATTTTCCCGGGGTTACGGTTGACAAAAAAACCGGCAGCCTGCTGCTTGACGATAAACAGCAGGCCAAACTTATTGATCTCCCCGGCACTTACAGTCTCTATCCGCGTCGAACAGATGAATGGGTTGCCTATAAAGTATTGATGGGGGCCGATGAAGAAGTGAAACCCGATGTGGTTTTATTAGTGGCCGATGCCAGTAATCTCAAACGCAACCTGCTTTTTTGCAGCCAGATCATTGACCTCAGGATACCCGTGGTAATGGCGCTCACCATGAATGATATTGCTGCCAAAAAAGATATCCGTATTGATATCAACGGACTGGAAGCCGACCTGGGTATCCCTGTCGTAGCGGTCAATCCCCGTAAGAATAAAGGCATTGGCGAGCTGAAAAAAGTATTATTCCAGGTGGCCCGGTTGGGCGCCGCATCGCATAGCCGCGATTTTATCGAAAGCAAAAAATTAGCCCCGCAAGCTGTAACAGATGTCCGGCACCTGGTACCACACCTGAGCGATTATGCTGCCGTGCATTACCTCATCAACCACGAACATTTTCCACTTGATCAAACTTTGCAGCACCAGATTGAACAGGTAGAGACAAACAATAAATTCAATCCAACCAAGACCCAGGCCGAAGAGATCATGCAGCGGTACCATCGCATCAGGCAGATCATGCAGCAGAATGTGCTGGAGCCGGGGCCGCTTGAGAAGAAATTGTTTACTGATAAATTAGATAACCTGTTATTACACAGGACCTGGGGTTATATCATATTGCTGACGGTACTCTTTCTATTGTTCCAGAGTATTTTCTGGCTGGCCCGGTTTCCAATGGATGGCATCGAATGGTCTTTTAAACAGATCGGTAGCTGGCTCAATAATACCCTGCCACAGGCATGGTGGAGCGATCTGATCGTCAATGGCTTTCTGGCCGGACTCAGCGGCATCCTCGTTTTTGTTCCCCAGATCATGATCCTTTTTGCGCTCATCACCATATTGGAAGATACCGGCTATATGGCGCGGATCAGCTTTTTAAGCGATAAGCTCATGCGTAAAGTAGGGTTAAACGGCAAGAGCGTAATGCCTATGATCAGTGGCTTTGCCTGCGCCGTTCCGGCCATCATGAGTACCCGGAATATTGAGAATAGGAAGGAAAGATTATTGACCATTCTGATTACGCCATTGATGAGTTGCAGCGCCCGTTTACCGGTCTATACCATCCTGATCTCATTGGTAATTGATGATAAGTATTATTTGGGATTTCTTAGTTTGCAGGGACTGGTGATGATGGGACTCTATTTCCTCGGCACCATCATGGCACTTATTGTAAGTTATGTGATGAGATGGTTCATCAGGATCAAAGAAAAAAGCTTTTTTATTCTTGAATTACCTGTTTACCGGGCTCCACGCTGGAAAAATGCGGGTATTACCATGGTTGAAAAGGCAAAGATCTTTGTTACAGATGCCGGTAAAGTGATCATGGTGATCAGCCTGTTATTATGGTTCCTGAGCAGTTACGGTCCGGGTAACAGGATGGAGAAAGTGGAAACAAAATACGCAGCATTGATACAACAGATGCCACAACAGAAGGATTCATTGCAGCGGCACCTGTCAACTGAGAAACTGCAAAATTCCTACGCGGGCATCCTTGGCAAGACGATTGAGCCGGTGATTGAGCCATTAGGTTATGATTGGAAAATCGGTATCGCCATAATCACATCTTTTGCTGCAAGAGAAGTTTTCGTGGGCACCATGGCCACTTTATACAGCGTTGAGGAATCAGATGATACTTCACTCCGTGAGAAACTGCAGGCGGCCAAACATCCCGATGGCCGTAAAGTATACACCCTTGCTGCTGCCTTATCGCTCATGGTGTTTTATGTATTGGCCATGCAATGCATGAGTACCCTGGCTGTAGTGAAACGGGAAACCAAATCCTGGAAATGGCCGGTATTTCAATTCCTTTACATGACCATACTGGCTTACAGCATGAGCTTCCTGGTATACCACCTGTTTTAATTGTAATAGCCCTGTTTACTTTTCAATCTTATTAGAAGACCGGCCAATATCGGCTATGCCTCATCCCATGCAGCCAGTATTTCTTCTGTATGGTTTTTGGTATCCGGCTTAGCAATGATTTTTTTGATCTTGCCGGTCTCATCAATCAGAAAAGTAGTACGTGTTGTACCCATATAGGTGCGGCCCATGAATTTTTTCTCCCCCCATAGGTTATATTTATCAACCAGCTTCTTGTCTTCGTCTGATACCAACGGAAAGGGCAGATCAAATTTTTTTTCAAATTTCTTGTGGCTCTTTACACTATCGGTGCTCACTCCGATTACCTGGAATCCTTTCGCTATCAGCTCACTGTAATGATCGCGCAGGTTACAGGCCTGTGCGGTACAACTGGGCGTATCATCTTTAGGATAGAAATAAAGAACCACTTTTTTGCCCTTAAAATCGGCCAGTGAAATAGCATTTCCATTCTGGTCAACTGCTTTGAATGCCGGCGCTTTACTTCCTTCTTTTAATACTGCCATTATATATTCAATTTTTTTTAAGTGATGCCATGTAAAGGTAAGTGCTTCAAAATAATCCCCCTTTTATTCCTTCTGCTACCTTACATTTGCACAATTTATTTTTTTGTAGCTATGCCGAAAGACAATTCCATCAAATCCGTTCTCATCATTGGTTCTGGCCCGATTATCATTGGACAGGCCTGTGAATTTGACTATTCAGGCTCCCAGGCCGCCCGCAGCCTTCGTGAAGAAGGTATTGAAGTGATCCTGATCAACAGTAATCCGGCCACTATCATGACCGACCCCATGATGGCCGATAAAGTTTACCTGTTGCCCCTGACCGTTGAAAGCATCGAACAGATACTCAATGAGAATAAAATTGATGCGATATTGCCTACCATGGGGGGGCAGACAGCGCTGAATCTTTGTAAAGAAGCGGACGAACTGGGTATTTGGGAAAAGTATAATGTAAGGCTGATCGGCGTGGATGTGGCAGCCATTGATACGGCTGAGGACAGGGAAAAATTCCGCCAGTTAATGTTTAAAATAGGTATGGCAGTAGCGCCCAGCCGCGTTGCCAACAGCTACCTGGAAGGAAAGGAATTTGCACAGGAGATCGGCTTCCCGCTGGTGATCCGTCCTTCATTTACCCTGGGTGGTACCGGTGGGGGATTCGTTCACTCGAAAGATGAGCTTGATGCTGCATTGGACAAAGGACTGAAGGCATCACCGATACATGAGGTATTGGTTGAAAAAGCAGTATTGGGCTGGAAGGAATATGAACTGGAATTACTGAGGGATAAAAATGATAATGTGGTGATCATCTGTACCGTTGAAAACCTCGATCCAATGGGCGTTCACACAGGCGATTCCATTACCGTGGCACCAGCCATGACGCTTAGTGATACTGCTTTCCAGGAAATGCGCAACAAAGCCATCCTTATGATGCGCTCATTAGGCAATTTTGCCGGCGGATGTAACGTACAGTTTGCATTGAACCCTGAAACAGAAGAACTGATAGCCGTTGAGATCAATCCGCGTGTGAGCCGCTCTTCTGCACTGGCATCAAAAGCCACCGGTTATCCGATTGCCAAAATAGCCGCCAAGCTGGCCATCGGTTATAGTTTGGATGAACTGAAGAACCAGATCACCATGACCACATCGGCCTATTTTGAGCCGGCGCTGGATTATGTGATTGTTAAAGTACCACGCTGGAACTTTGATAAATTCAAGGGTGCCAATGACACGCTCGGCCTGCAGATGAAGAGCGTTGGAGAAGTAATGGCCATTGGCAGAAGCTTCACCGAAGCCATTCAGAAAGCCTGCCAGAGTCTTGAGAACGACGCAGTAGGTCTTGGTTACTACGGCAAAAGTTTAATGAAAAGCGCCGAACTGGTAGAATACATCAAAACACCGAAATGGGACCGCATCTTCCGTATCAAAGATGCACTGATGCAGGGTTCTACAGTGAAATCGATTGTACAGGCAACCGGTATTGACCGCTGGTTCATTTACCAGATACAGCTGATCTGTAACATGGAAAAAGAAATTGCGAAATATTCCATCGATACTATTCCGGATGACTTATTGAAAGACGCTAAGAAAAACGGCTTCTCCGATGAGCAGATCGCACGTATCCTGCACGGAGATTGTACCGATGAACAGGTGTATGAAAAAAGAAAAGCGTTGGGCATTACCAGGGTATATAAAATGGTTGACACCTGCAGCGCCGAGTTTGAAGCTAAAACACCTTATTTCTATAGTACCTTTGAGGGGTAGCGCCAAGCGCTTTTAACCCTTGCCATGAGCATACATAAAGAACAGATTTTTCAAACCAGTAATCCGTCCCGTTGGCAGCGCGTCAAATGGGGTAGCCGCTTACTATTTTTCCTGTTAGCCATTGCCATCGTAACAATAGTGGCTGGTTATAACTATTCAAAGACCACTACACCAAGACTACCCGTATTTCAGGATGAGATTAGGAAGAAGGTATTGCAATCAGACAAGCCTACCGCGCCACTCGCTAAGAAATACCAGTACATGCGCCAGTTCATCGACGACAAATGGGCCAAAGGACTGGGCTGTGGACAGAATGACAATGTGCTCGATCTCTCCAAATCGCCTTTTTTCAGCGACAGTCTTGGTATCAGGGCTGCATTCTATGTGAGCTGGGACCCCCAGTCATTGATCTCCCTGCAAAAGAATATCAATAAAATCAATTTAGTTATTCCGGAATGGTTTTTTTTAGACGTCAACGGAGGTGACAGCTTAGTGGTGACCATGGACAAGACCGGGTATGATGTTATGCGGACATCCGGCATTAAAATAATGCCTATGCTCACCAATAACTTTCAAAAGCAGTGGCGGGGCGATGTGGTACACCGGATCATCAATGACCCGGCTAAAAAAACAAAACTCATCAATGATCTGATCCGTGCCTGCGCCCGCTATGGATTGGCCGGTGTAAACATAGATTTTGAAGCGCTGATCGAAACGCAGAACGAAGTACTCACCAGTTTTCAAAAAGAACTGTATGAGAAAATGCATGCGGCCGGGCTCATGGTATCACAGGATGTGAGTCCGTTTAATGAGGACTATGACCAGTCTTCCCTAGCGAAGTACAATGATTATATTTTCCTCATGGCCTATGACGAACATTCCAGCGATGGCAAGCCCGGTCCTGTCAGTAGCCAGCGTTGGGTAGGAAAAGCACTAGACCAGGTAATCAAAAAAATACCTCCTGAAAAAATTGTACTGTGCATGGCCGCTTATGGATACGATTGGGTAAAGGGGGGCGAAACTACTACATTAAGTTACCGTCAGGCGCTTATAGTGGCATCGGAAAGTGAAGGGCAGGTCCGTTTTAACAATGATACCTATAACCTCAGTTACAGTTATTACGATGAAACGAATGACCTGCATGAAGTACATTTTACCGATGCGGCCACTAACTTCAACACCCTTCGCTTTGCCACGGAATACCAGCTGGCAGGCACAGCATTGTGGAGACTGGGCAGTGAAGATTTCAGGTTATGGGATTTTTACACCCGTCCAATGACTAAAAACGCATTGGCTTCTTTTGACTTCTTTACAACATTCAGTAAAATGGAGGCCAGCGATAATGTGAACTATATTGGCAGCGGCGATATCATGAAAGTATTGTCCATGCCAAAAAAAGGCCATATCACCCCACAGATAGATTCAGCTGCCATGCTGATTGCCGAAGAAAATTACGATTCCTTACCGTCGATGTTCATGGTCAAACAAATGGGCGCACCCCAGGGCAAAAAGATGATCCTGACTTTTGATGACGGACCCGATCCCAAATATACCGGCAAAGTGCTCGACATATTGGCCCGTTATCATGTGCCTGCCTGCTTTTTCCTGATCGGTATTGAAGCGGAAAAGAACATTCCTTTAGTAGAACGCATTTACCGCGAAGGCCATGAACTGGGTAACCACACTTTCACCCATCCCAATATTGCCAAGGTGGGCAAACAAAGGGCCATCCTGGAAGTAGATGCTACAACACTGCTCCTCGAATGTATCACTGGCCATAGTACCATTCTATTCCGGGCGCCATACAGTGTTGCCGACAATGATAATCCGGGCGAACTCGAAGCATTATTGCCTGTTAGTTTACGGCGCACCAAAGATTACCTGACCATTGGCGAAAATATCGACCCAAAAGACTGGCAGACAGATGCGGGTTATGAAATGACCGCAGATACTATTTTCAACAGGGTCATAAAATTAAAAGATACCGGCAATATCATTTTATTACATGATGCCGGCGGTAACAGGACTCCTACAATAGAAGCCCTGCCCCGTATCATTGAATATTTTCAAAAGAACGGTTATACATTTACCACCATCGCTGCCACGCTTGGTAAGAAAAGAGATGATATGATGCCGCCCGTGCCCAAAGGCAGTGGGTATGATCTGCTGAAGTTTGACCTGGTATTGATGCAGGCAGGGTTCTATGGCAGTAATTTCTTTGCCGGTCTGTTTATTACTTTCCTGATATTGGGTATCGCACGGATGCTGACCATGGTGGTATTATCTATTTTACAGAGACGCAAGGACATGCGTGCTGCCCCGCTGCCGGTTCAGGGCAATCCGCTGGTATCTATCATTGTACCTGCTTTTAATGAAGAGGTAAATGCAGTAAGCTCCTTACACAACCTGTTGAATTGTACTTACCCCAATTTCAATATCATTTTTGTGGATGATGGAAGTAAGGACAGCACTTTTGAGAAAGTAAGTGCCGCTTTTGCCCATCACCCACAGGTGCGGGTGTTTACCAAGCCCAACGGGGGTAAGGCTTCGGCATTGAATCATGGCATTGCGCATACCGATGCTGCCTATGTTGTATGTATTGATGCTGATACCAAATTATTGCCCGACGCCGTAAGCCGGCTGATGCAGCATTTTGCGGATGAAGAAACGGGTGCCGTAGCCGGTAATGTAAAAGTAGGCAATGAGGTCAATATACTTACCCGCTGGCAAAGCATTGAATACATTTCCAGCCAGAATATAGACCGCAATGCATTTGCTTATTTTAATGGTATTGCAGTTGTGCCCGGCGCCATCGGCGCTTTCAGGAAGGAAGCCATTGAAGCAGCGGGAGGTTTTACTACAGATACACTTGCCGAAGACTGCGACCTTACCATACGTATCCTGCGTTGCGGTTATACCATTAAAAATGAGAACAGGGCCATAGCTATGACCGAAGCGCCTGAAACCATCAGGCAGTTCATGAAACAACGTTTCCGCTGGACGTTCGGTGTCATGCAGACTTTCTGGAAAAACAGGGACGCCTTGTTTAATTTCCGGTACTCAAAAGTGGGTTGGATCGTTCTGCCTGATATGTTATTATTCAAATATATCATGCCGCTTTTTGCTCCTTTTGCAGATTTGCTGATGCTGATCGGCCTGCTGACGGGCAACGCCGGACAAATTGGCCTGTATTACCTTATTTTCCTGCTGGTTGACCTGCTGATGGCCACAGTGGCATTTGGTTATGAAAAAGAAAACATGGCCAAATTAGTATGGCTGATACCTCAAAGGATCGTTTACCGCTGGTTAATGTTGATCGTCCTGTTCCGCGCCTTTCACAGGGCTGTCAAAGGAGAACTGCAGCATTGGGGGGTTTTAAAAAGAACAGGTAACGTTAAAGATCTTGTAGCGGCCAATTAAACGGTTTTCCTTTACTTTTGCAGCTCTTTAAAGCAATTAATCTACTGTCAATGAAATTAAAAGACATCCAGGTACTGAATGAAAAAGAAACCCGCGGTGGTTTTGGTGAAGGCATTTATGAGATCGGTAAAGAGAATGAAAATGTAGTAGTGCTTACCGCAGACCTGGCCGGTTCTTTAAAACTGGGGCCTTTTATTAAAGATTTCCCCAACCGTTTTACACAGGTAGGTATTGCAGAAGCCAATATGATCGGCATCGCCGCCGGCATGACCATTGGTGGCAAAATACCTTATACCACTACATTTGCCAATTTCAGTACCGGACGTGTCTACGACCAGATCCGCCAGAGCGTGGCATACAGCGGTAAGAACGTAAAGATCTGTGCATCTCACGCAGGTTTAACACTGGGCGAAGATGGCGCCACCCACCAGATACTGGAAGATATCGGGTTGATGAAGATGTTACCCGGCATGACAGTGATCGTGCCTTGCGACTTTAACCAGACCAAGGCCGCTACCAAAGCCATTGCTTCTTACATAGGGCCTGTATACCTGCGTTTTGGCCGCCCTAAATGGCCCAACTTCACTAAGGAAGATGGCAGCGATTTTGTCATCGGTAAAGCACAGCAATTGAGTGAAGGAACAGACGTTTCCATTTTTGCCTGTGGTCATATGGTATGGAAAGCCATCGAAGCAGGAAGGCTCCTCGAAGAAAAAGGCATCAGTGTAGAGCTCATTAACATACATACTATTAAGCCTTTGGATGCAGCAGCTATCATTAAATCGATCAGCAAAACCAAATGCGCTGTTACGGTGGAAGAACATAATATTATCGGTGGACTTGGCGATGCCATTGGCCAGGTTGCGGCTAAAAACTTCCCCATCCCTATTGAGTACATCGGCACCAACGATACATTCGGCGAAAGCGGTAAACCAACTGAACTGCTAACCAAGTATGGCCTGGATACACCATTCATTGTTGCTGCTGCTGAAAAAGTGATGGCAAGGAAATAAAATAATCGACCCCCAACAATAAAAAAAGCCGCGATCATTTATATCGCGGCTTTTTTATTAAGGAGCGAGCCTTTCCCTTTTCCATGCTTTACTGTCGCTCAAAGTATATAAAATGCGGTCATGCAGCCGGCTGCTGCGGCCCTGCCAGAATTCTACTGAGATTGGCTTTACAATATACCCTCCCCAATGTTCCGGCCGGGGAATACTATTGTTGCTGAATTGTTTTTCAAACTGGCTGTAAGTAGCTTCTATCACTTCCCTGCCAGCGATCACACTGCTCTGTGGTGAGGCCCAGGCGCCGATCCTGCTTCCGGCGGGCCGGGATTGAAAATAGGCATCACTCTCTGCAGCAGGTATCTTTTCAACCACACCTTCAATACGTATCTGCCGCTCTAATTCTTTCCAGAAGAAAACGAGGGCTGCATGCGGGTTCTTTGCAAGTTCATGGCCTTTATGGCTATTGTAATTGGTAAAGAACACAAACCCATTTTCATCGTATCCTTTCAGTAAAACAATACGTGCAGATGGCAGTCCGTCCGGGGTAGCCGTAGCCAATGTCATGGCATTCACTTCATCAATATGACTGCTGATGGCTTCTTCCCACCAGCGTGTGAACTGTTCGATCGGGTTGGCAGCCACTCCTGTTTCATTGAGTGACTGCAGCTTGTACTCTCTCCTGATATCGGCAATAGGTTGACTCATGGTTGATGGCTACTTTGCCATACAAAGGTATTGCAAGCGCAACAATGAAATTACTGATAAAGATCATTCAATGAGATCCACTTCTTCCACATCGTGTTTACCGGATATGAAAGTGTATACCGCCGGTATCACAAATAAGGTCAGGATGAGTGAAAATAAAATACCGCCCACGATCACAATACCCAATGGCATACGACTGGTGGCTGCAGCCCCTAAGCTCAACGCAATCGGCAGGGCGCCCAATGCAGTTGCAAGACTCGTCATCAATATCGGTCTCAAACGCTGCGCAGATGCTTCGATCACCGCCCTGCGTTTGGGCAAACCAAATTCTCTTTTCTTGTTGGCAAATTCTACGATCAGAATACCATTCTTGGTAACCAACCCTATTAGCATAATCATGCCTATCTGCGAGAAGATGTTCAGTGTCTGATGGAGCAGCCAAAGGCTCAGCAATGCTCCTGCCAATGCCAAAGGCACCGTGATCATGATCGTAAATGGATCTTTAAAACTTTCAAACTGTGCCGACAATACCAGGTAAATGAGCATTAGTGCAAGACCAAATGCAAAAGAAGTATTGGAAGAGCTGTCTGCATAATCCCGTGAGGGGCCACTCAATGCTGTCTGGAAACTTTCATCCAGCAGCCTGTTGGCAATGGCCTGCATGGCTTTTACCCCATCGCCAATGGTTTTACCTTCTGCCAGGGAGGCGGACAGCGTAGCCGCTTTGAAACGGTTGTAGTGATAGAGTGTAGGCGGATTGGAGTTCTCTTCCAGTTTCACAACGGCTGCCAGCGGAATATTTTCTCCGCGATTATTCCGTACATACAGTTTTGAGATATCACCCGGCTCCTGCCGGTCTTTCATCTCCACCTGTGAGATCACCTGGTATTGTTTTCCATTCATGATAAAATATGCCAGCCTTCTGCCACTGAATGCACTGGATACGACATCGGCCACATCTGAAATGGAAAGTCCCAGGTCCTTCGCTTTGATCCTGTCGATGGTCAACTGCAATTCGGGCTTATTGAATTTCAGGTTCACATCCACATTCTGGAAGGTTTTGTCCTTCCTTGCTTCTTCCAGGAATTTCGGGATCACCGCTTTCAATTTTTCAAAGTCGAGGTTCTGTAAAATGAACTGTACAGGCAATGATCCTCTACCGCCGCCTACTGATATGGTTTGTTCTTCTACCGGGAATATCCTTACATTATTAAAGCTGGGTAATTTCCTGGAGATCGCCCTGGCTATCTCAGTCTGGCTGCGGGTTCGCTGGTCAGGGTCAACAAATGCAATCCGCGCAGTACCCGAATTCACCCCGCCCGTGCCAAAACCAGGTATGGCTGCAAATACAAATGTTTTTTCGGGAATGGAATCTGATAAATAATTCAACAGTTTATCACCTGCTTCAACCATATAATTATAACTGGCGCCCTCGGGTCCTGTCAGCTGAAAACGTACACTGCTTTTATCCTCCAGTGGAGCCAGTTCGCTCTGCAGGTGGGTACCAATAAAATAGATAGAACCAATACAGGCGAGCACGATCAGCCAGGCCACCCAGCGTACTTTCAAAAAAGCAGCCAGCCATCGCTTATAGCCATTCTCCATACCCCGGAAGAAGGGTTCTGTCTTTTCATAGAATTTACCGTGCCCTGCATCTTTTTTGTTCAGGAATACATTCAGTACAGGTGTGATGGTCAATGATACAAAGGCCGATATCAATACGGCCCCCGCCACTACAATGCCAAACTCACGGAACAGGCTGCCCACAAAACCCTGCAGAAATATCACGGGCAGAAATACCACCGCCAGTGTAATAGAAGTGGAGATCACTGCAAAGAATATCTCCCTGCTGCCTTCCAGCGCGGCTTTGCGTATGGGCAGGCCACCCTCCAATTTGCGGAAGATGTTTTCCGTTACTACAATGCCATCATCCACCACTAATCCGGTTGCCAGTACAATACCGAGCAGCGTTAATACATTGACCGAGAACCCGGCGATATACATGATAAAAAAAGTGGCCACCAATGAAATGGGGATATCGATCAATGGCCTTATGGCGATCAGCCAGTTACGGAAGAAGAAAAAGATCACCAGTACTACCAAGCTGAAAGAGATCAGTAATGTTTCTTCCACCTCTTTAATGGAGCGTCTTACATTGATTGTCTGATCAATCAGTGTGATCATCTCAATATCACCTTTCTGGCTTTTCTGTATATCTGCAATACGTTTATAAAACTCATCGGCAATCCTGATATAGTTAGCACCGGGTTGTGGAATGACCGCGAGACCTACTGCATTCACACCATTCAGCCGCCAGCTGAATTCTTCCTGTTCCGGACCTATCTCTACTTTGGCCACATCGTTTAGCCGCACAATACCATTGGCATCCTGGTGGATGATCAGGTCCCTGAAATCTTTTTCCGTAGCCAGTCTTCCCAATGCCCGGATGGTCAGCTCCGTACTGTTTCCATAGATCTTGCCGGAGGGTATTTCTACGTTTTCCCTGTTCAATGCATTGCGCAGATCGCTGAACGATACATTATAGGCATTGAGTTTATCCGGGTCTATCCAGATGCGCATAGCGGGACGTTTCTGACCAAAAATATTCACGCCGCTTACTTCAGGAATGGTCTGCAGTCTCTCCTGCAATACGTTCTCTGCATAATCGCTCAGTTCCAGTAACCCTTTTGTTCTGCTCTGCACAGCCATCAATACAATAAAATCGCTGTTCGCGTCTGCTTTACTAACTACCGGTGGTGCATCAACGTCCTGTGGCAGGTTACGAACGGCCTGGCTTACTTTGTCACGCACGTCATTGGCTGCGGCTTCGAGGTTCTCGTTGATGTTGAACTCTACCGTAATATTACTTGATCCATTGCTGCTGGAAGAGGTAATGCTTCTGATACCAGGGATACCATTGATCGATTTTTCCAAAGGTTCGGTGATCTGGCTCTCTATGATATCTGCATTGGCTCCGGCATAGGAAGTACGCACATTGATGATCGGCGGATCGATCGCAGGGTATTCACGTACAGAAAGAAAGGTATAGCCAACAACGCCAAACAACACGATGAGCAAGTTCATCACTGTTGCCAGTATGGGTCTTTTTAGTGATAATTCTGAGATATTCATGGCAGATCAGACAGCTTTTTTACACTTTTTACTTTAACCGGTGCATTCGGACGAACAAAAAGCACGCCTGTTACTACCACACTATCACCAGCCTGGATTCCTTTTGTTACTTCTGCTGTATTAGTCAGGCGCAGCCCCGTTTCAATATCAACAAAACTGCCTTTGCCATTTTTAACCACCACTAATTTTTTTGCTTTTGCATCCGGAATGATGGCATTGGTTGGAACCAGGATACCATTGCCCTTATCACCGGCATCCATCACTACTTTTACAAAGGATCCGGGATTGATCAAACCACCATCATCCAGTACCGCCCTTACTTTCAGGTTACGGGTAGTTGCATTGATCTGTGGTTCGATGGCAGTGATCACAGCTTTGTGTGTACCCTTGTTTTCATTGGTTGCTATCGTTACTGCGTTGCCTTTCTGTACCTGGCTAACATAGCGCTCAGGTACAGTAAAATCTATTTTCATCTTATCTGTCTGTTGTAAAGTAGCTAAGACAGTAGACGGGGTTACATATGCACCCGGACTGATCATGCGTAATCCCAATACGCCGCTGAATGGTGCTTTCACCACTGTCTTATCCAGCTGTGCCTGTATAACACTGACGTCTGCCTTCAGGTTATTCACCTGGTTAAGCGCTGCATCATAATCAGCCTGGTTAATGCCGTTCACGGCCAGTAACTTCCTCAACCGCTCTTCTGTTTTCTGCGCCAGTTCAAGCTGTACCCTGGTCTTGACAAGTGAAGCCTGCAGGTCGGCATCGTTGATCCTTGCCAGCAGGGTTCCCTGTGATACATGACTGCCTTCCGGAAGGTTGAGATAGATTAACCTGCCGCTGATTTCGGGGTGAAGATCCACCGACTCATTAGCAACCACAGAACCGTTTACTTCGACGGTATTGGAAATATTGTTATTGCCGGCAATGATCACATCAACATTAACAGCCTGCATTTCGGGATGCTGCAAAGGCTGCTCTTTTTTGCTTTTACAGGCCATCGCAAAAAGCAGTACAAACAGCGGGGCATAAGAAGGTCTCAAGGGCTGAAGATTTAAAGCCGCTAAAGATAGAGTTATTTCATATCCGCTGTTGTAACATTGGATAAGTGGTTGAATAGCCGGATTATTCGTCTCTTCGCCGGAGTGAACCTCTCCAATTTCGCCTTAGTGGCCTGTATTCTTTGAACTGTTCAAAGCATTTTTGTATGTAATAGCCCAGTTCGAGATCGTTCATAGGGATCAGCAGTTCGTATTCGGGGCGGTAGCGGTTCATGAATGTATCCAGTTCGGGCGATTGCAGCCTGGTGAGTTTACGGACAAACTGTTTGCTGAAACGGTTATCGACGTATTTATCATGCTCCTGTTCCACTAAGCGCTTCTGCAGGCTGAGGATGCTGCGGTTGTGTTTGGTGCGGAACATATTAATGATCTCATCCAGGTCAAAGCCAACCGTCAGGCCACCTGGATTGAAATTGGGGTTATTACTTAAACGCAGACCTGGTTTTCTAAAGTCAAATACCTTTGCATAGTCCTGCCTGTTCTGTACCGAATCGTATTTAAAATAACGGTTTCTCACTTTCACCTCGGGGAGGTCGGTTGCCCGCACATGGATCATCACGTTAAAATTATCTAAGTTGGAAATGGTGTCCACTGCGTATTTCATAGTCGATTTCCCAATGAGGGAGAACCAGATAGAGTCTTTCTGTAATACAGTGATCAAGTAGCGGCCGGTAGAATCTGTCAGGGTATTTCTGCCGGAGCTGCTTAATACAGCTACCCCTTCGATAGGCCGCCTGGCGCTGATATCATAAATCGTTCCTTTAACAGTAACGAACTGTGCATTCACTTCCTGCAACAGGAAAAAGCAGGTGATCACCAGTAAAACAGTAAAAACAGGTAGCCGTTTTCTCAAATCCTTCATTTGAGCTGTAATATTAAATCAGGTGCGCGACACTTCAGCAACCTGTACAGGAATTAACGCGGCTTTTGCAGGTCCATTTAAAACTTCACATCAATAATATAGGGTAGCATGGCCCGCCAGGCAGGCCAGTCGTGCGTGATATCGCCGCCCCATACATCGAGGTCATAATGAATCCCCTTATCGTACAATACGCCCGCAAAATTCCTGGAAGCATCGGGAGCCTCATAGGAGCCACTGCCGGTATAGATATGAATATGACGACTGGATTTTATCTTATTCAAATACCAGGGATCGGCCAGGTTGGGCACATAGTGAAGCGGGCTGTTATAATATACCTGCTCGTCCCAAAATCCTTTGGTGTATTCAGTAAGATCGTATACCCCGCTCATGCTGATGGCACCATTGAGGATATCGGGTCTTTTCAGAAAGAGGTTCATGGCATGCAGGGCGCCGAAAGAAGCGCCGCAGGTATAGATCATGGTCTCATTACTGGTGTTGTTGCGTATAAATGGTACCACTTCATTAAAGACATATTCATTGAACTGGTTATGCCGGATGGCTTTGTGCTCGGGAAGCATGTCATTGTTCATCCAGCTTTCATTGTTGATACTGTTTATGCTGAAGACCCTTATTTTACCCCCGTTGATATAGGGAGCAAGTGCATCTATCAATTGGAACCGCTCATATTCCAAGTAATCTGCTGCTGCAGTGGGTATCAGCAATAATGCAAAGCCATAGTGCCCGTAGGAAGCCATGGGCATTTCTTTATCAAGAGCGGAACTATACCAGGTAGTAAGTTCTCTATTCATAGCACATTCATTCTATACAGGTCTTCCTGATCTCTTTCCACAGGTCACGGTAACATTGGGCAGCATAACTGCTGGCTGCAAATGTTTCCAATGGCCCTTCATGAATACCCATTTTTTCAACATCACTGAGATAAGGAATATAATTTTTGAAAAAATACTTGTCCTTATAAAAAGTATTCATCACTTCATGATGCAGGTTCTTACGATGATCTACCATACTGAAGAAACATTTGAGTTTGGACCTGTCCAGGTCATTCTCTTTAAAATAATCCGTTACAGTTTCAAAAGAACGGATAGATAAGGTAGTAGGGATATTGGGCATCAATATCCAGTCGGCTGCAACAAAGATTGCATCATGCAATACGGAGATGCCCGGCGGACAATCCAGTATCACCACATCGTATTCTTTTTTGAGTGAAGACAGCAGCGTTGCTAATTTCCTCTTCGATTGTTTCATCTCGTTCAATAATATATCAGCCTGCCTTGCCGAAATATCTGCCGGAATGATATCAAGGTTTTCATACTTTGTTGCCTGTACTGCTTCTGTCAATTCCATTTCACTACTCAGTAGTTTACGGGTTTCATTTTTGACCGAGGCTTTGGCCCCGAGATAAAAAGAAGCGGAGCCCTGCGGATCCATATCCCATACCAATGTCTGGTAGCCTTCTTTGGCAGAGAGCCAGGCTAAGTTAATAGAGGCGGCCGTTTTACCAACACCACCTTTTAAATTGTAGAGTGCTAATGTGACCATACTCTAATATACATTATTTTATTGTTATGCAATACGGCTTTAGAGAAAAGCCCCCAGCAATAAACAGCCGAGCACAATGTACGGAGCGGGAACACGGTTACGGGAAAGGATCAAAAAGGTCAGGCTTATGATCCCAACATCCCACAATCCGGACCAGTTTCCTGCAAACAGGGTATGAAAGACCGTATCTTTCATGAGGTACAGAGTAGCGCCGGCCATAATGCCTACGACAGCCGCATTGATCCCTTCGAGAGACCTGAAAATAACCGCATAACGCTTCAGGTTGTGCCATACGGGGAAAAAAAACAATACCAGCAGGACGCTGGGCAGGAAAATGGCTATAGCACCAATGATACACCCCAGGAACTGTATGGCGCCTCCTTTGCCACGCAATACCATTCCACCGGTAAAAGCGTTGATGGAGAATACGGGACCGGGGATGGCGCGAACTATACCGGAACCGGTTAAGAATTCTTCCTGGTTCATTTTCAACACATCAGGCCTCTTCTCGCGAACCCTTTTGGTTTCGGGACGGATAACGTACTGTTCATACATATAGGTCATCAATACATCGCCCCCGCCAAATACAAAGCTGCCGTTACGAAAAGAGTTCTCAAAAAGATTGAGTTCTTTACGGAATTTCCAGTTTTGCCTGGTGGCTGTTTCCGATAAATATCCTGCAATGCCAAAGACAGCGAAAAAGATGAGGATATTACCCCAATTGATTTTTTTGGGAGGTATCCCTTTTTGCGGAATGCGCCTGTCGCTGAAATTGGTCACAATACCCGCCACTATGATCAGTGCGGGAAATACCCATGGCGTCTTAAAAGCAAGAAAAGTAGCAATGGTGGCCAAAGCCATGATCACCCTGGTAATGGTATTGTGTACAGCTATGCCGAATATGCGGTAGGTAGAATAAGCTATGAACCCGATGGCCATTGGCTGCACAAATTTGAACACCCCCGCGCGGATATTCATACCGCCAAAGTAATCCAGTAAAAAAGAAAGCCCGCCCATAATGGTGCAGGCCGGCAAAATCCATATAAATAAGGTGAGCAAGGCTAAGGGAATGCCGCCTCTTTTATAGCCGATCAGTGTCAGGGTCTGTGTGGAGGAAGCGCCGGGTAAAAGCTGGCAAAAGCCATTGTACTCCATCAATTCCTCTGCTGTGATATCTCTTCTTTGCTGAACAAAGGTTTTCATCATCATACCAAGGTGGCCCTGCGGACCACCGAAAGCGGTAATACTGTGCCATAATACGGCACGTAAAAAGGGTATGTGGCGGAGTAGTACCAATCTAAGCTATAGTCTTATTTTTTAAGTCCGATCTCGCGTAATCTTTCGTCTAAGTATTCACCGGCAGTTGCGTCCGGATAAGCTTTCGAATGCGCCGCATCGATACAGCTGCTGAGGCATGCCAGGCTCATTTCGCTACGCGGATGCAGGAAAAAAGGCATGGAGAACCGGCTGGTATGCCAAAGATCCCGCGGCGGGTTCACCACCCGGTGCGTAGTGCTGCGCAATTTATTATTGGTCAGGCGTTGCAGCATATCACCTACATTCACAACGATTTGCTCAGGTAGTGAAGTAACGTTCACCCAGTTGCCCTGTTTCGTTAGTATTTGCAAGCCGTCGGCCGAAGCACCTACCAGCAGGGTGATCAGGTTGATGTCTTCATGTTGCTCGGCGCGAATAGCAGTCTTGGGTTCAGTTGTAATGGGCGGGTAGTGAATACAGCGCAAGATAGAGTTTCCATTCTTAATATGCGCATCAAAATAATGTTCGTCCAATCCTAAGTATAATGCAATGGCCTGCAGCAAAGCCCTGCCGCTTTTTTCAAAACTGCGGTAGGCATTGTACAGAGTTTTGTTGAAGGATGCTATTTCATTGACGGGAACATTAGCGGGATATTCCCATTGGATGGGGTCATTGTCCTCCACTGTCTGGCCATACTGAAAAAATTCTTTCAGATCGGGCGCTTCACTGCCTTTTGCATGTTCACGGCCAAAGCTGGTATACCCGCGCTGGCCGGCTAATCCTGGTATTTCATAGGCTAATTTCTTTTCCAGGGGCAGGGAAAAAAATTGCTGCACATGTTCGTATTGCTCGGCAATGAGTTCGCCGGGGATACCATGGTTTTTAACCGCTACAAAGCCGACATCTTCGTAAGCTTTGCCCAATTCCTGCACAAATGCAGCTTTACGTTTGGCGTCGCCGCTTAAAAAACCGGCTAAATCAACAACTGGTATGGACATGACTTTGAGGTTTGATTAAAAAATACCGTTTAACCCGGAAAATACAAAACTAACAGTTAGCAGTTACAGAAAAAACAAGTCCCGCCTAAAAGGCAGGACCGTATTATACACACCCCCAATTGAAAGCAAAGAAAAAACCTTTCTTGCGCAATTACTGCTTCTCGAACCGGAAGGACTTAATAAACACGTCCCCCGAAAAAGCATTGATAATATACCGCCCGCTCACCAGGTCGCTCATGTTCAGCACCAATTGCTGAACGCCCTCTGTTACACTGGTAACCACGGTCTTGGCCATACGTCCTTCCACATCCAGCACTTTAAGCACCAGCCTGCCGGTCTTATCGGCCTGCACGGTAAAGTAGCTGCTGCTATCTGCCAGGTTTGGTTGTACGCTTTTAATATACATACCCTATCATTTTAGTGCCAGGAGTTGGTGAACCGACCGGGGGGGGGTATATTATTTGACACCATTCCTTTATGCTCCGCTGCATAATTCAAACAATTATAATGCCGGATTGCAGATGGATCCGTTTCTCCTCTTTCAATCTTTGCATAAGCGCCAGCGGTAATGGAAAAATCAGCGGGAAATAAAATGCGTAATAATGATTAGATTTGAAATTTATAATTACTGAAACCTTTTACCGATTCTTAACAGTATTGCACATGCCACAACCCAGGACCGTTATTACAGGTGTAGGAAGCTATATACCCCCGCACATTAAGCCCAACAGTGATTTTGCTGTGCAGGATTTTTACAGTGAGGACCATGAACGAATTGTGGCTGCCCCCAATGATATCATTGAAAAATTCAGGGATATAACCGGTATTGCCGAAAGAAGGTATGTGGATGATGAATTGAATGCCTCAGACATGGCCACTATTGCAGCCAGACATGCCATTGAGGATGCCAAACTCGATCCTGAAACGCTCGACCAGCTCATTGTTGCCCATAATTTCGGCAATGTGGTGAAACATACCATTCAGACAGATGCAGTACCCGCACTGGCTTCGCGCGTAAAAAATGCATTGGGCATCAGAAATCCCAACTGTGTGGCTTATGATATTTTATTCGGCTGCCCCGGCTGGATACAGGGCCTGATCCATGCAGATGCTTTTATTAAAGCCGGTATTGCCAAGAAATGCCTGGTAATCGGGACTGAAACCTTAAGCCGGGTGATTGACAGGTACGACCGCGATAGTATGATATTCAGCGATGGTGCAGGCGCTTCTGTTATTGAAGCCCTGGAACCGGAAGATAACGGGGCAGGCATCCTGGCCACCAGTGTACAGAGCCATTGTGTTGATGAGGCCTTTTACCTCTACATGGGCAAATCCAATCTCCCCGGCTCTGACCCTTGTGTGCGTTATATTAAAATGAAAGGCCGCAAAGTGTATGAATACGCTATCAAGAATGTACCATTAGCCATGAAAGCCTGCTTAGATAAAGCCGGGCTTCATGTAACACAGATAAAAAAGTTCTTCCTCCACCAGGCCAATGAAAAAATGGATGAAGGTTTTATCAAAGTATTGTACAAATTATATGGTCTGAAAGAAGTTCCGCCCCATGTCATGCCTATGAGCATACACCAGTTAGGCAACAGTTCTGTAGCTACTATTCCCACGTTGCTGGATCTTGTTAAACGCGGCATACTTGATAACCACGACCTGCATCACGGAGATGTGGTCATGTTTGCATCAGTAGGCGCAGGAATGAATATTAATGCGGTGTGTTACAGGGTGTGAGGGGAAAAATTAAATAAACCATACATCACATCAATAGCTCCTCACATTCTTCCCTTCGATATAGTTAAGGAATGCCTTATTTACTACTTTGTTTCCGCCTGGTGTGGGGTAGTTGCCTGTGAAATACCAATCGCCGGTATTAGTTGGACAGCTGCTGTGCAGGTCTTCTATGGTTTGATAAATTACCTGCACATTGATGTTCACGTCGGCCGGTGTGATCAGTTGTGCAATCTTGGCTGATATTTCTTCTGCCGTAAATGGCTGGTATACCTGGCGCACCACATTTTCTGTATGAAGCTGGTTGGTGCGTTGCAGTTCTTTTATTCTTCCGTGTATTTCTGTGAGCGTATGCTCTGAGTTTCTTTCTTTCAGTAAAGCGATGGCTGCGCGGAAGGCAATGAAATCGCCCAGTTTGCTCATGTCAATACCATAGCAATCCGGATAACGTATCTGCGGTGCAGAGGATACCACGATAATCTTTTTAGGCTGCAGGCGCGCCAGCATGCGTACGATGCTTTGCTTTAAAGTAGTGCCGCGTACAATACTATCATCAATTACCACCAGGGTATCTTCACCCTTCCGTACCGTACCGTATGTGATATCATATACGTGCTGCACCATTTCATTGCGGTTGGCATCTTCTGTGATAAAAGTGCGCAGCTTCACGTCCTTGATGGCAATCTTTTCCTGCCTGATCTTTCTATTCACCATCTCTTCCAGTTTCTCCGGCGTGAAGTCCTTACCCCAACTGAGAATACGTTCTACCTTAATTTTGTTCAGGTATTCTTCCATCCCTTTCACCAGTCCGAAGAAAGCTACTTCTGCCGTATTGGGTATATAAGAGAAGATAGTATTCCGCAGGTCGTAGTTAATGTTCTCCAGTACGGTTTTGCTCAGGTGGTGGCCCAATGCAATCCTTTCGCGGTAGATCTTCTCATCGCTGCCGCGAGAGAAATAGATCCTTTCAAAGCTGCAGGCCCTTCTTTCTTTGGGTTCCAGTACCTGTTCTATGGCATAGTTCCCTTTATCATCCACAATCAATGCGGTGCCGGGCATCAATTCCATCACTTCATTCTCACCTACATTAAAAGTGGTTCTGATAGCCGCTCTTTCGCTTGCTGCCACGATCACTTCATCATTGATATAATAATAAGCAGGGCGGATGCCATGTGCGTCCCGCATTACAAAGCTGTAACCATTGCCGAGCAGTCCGCCAATGGTATAACCGCCATCAAATAACGGTGTTGCTTTCTTTAATACGGTGAAAAGGTTGGCGGCATTGGGGTGTTCTTCATCTTCCCTGGCAAGGAAATGATGCAATACTTCCATCATGGCAGCCAGGTCGCTTTGCTTCTGGAAGTCGCCCGGGCTCATATTAATCAGGTCAAACAGTTCATCTGTATTAACCAGGTTGAAGTTACCTGCCAGGGCAAGGTTTTTTCCGGGTACGAGCTCGCGTTTGATGAAAGGGTGGCAGAACTCAACATTGTTCTTTCCCTGTGTACCATAACGCAGGTGACCCAATAACAATTCGCCCATGAATGGCAGGTGGCCTTTCATGAGACCCGGGTGCTGCATGATATCGGGCTGGTATTTCTCCAGTTCCTTGATTTCCTGGCCAATCTTGAAGAACAGGTCTGCGATAGGCTGGGGGGCATTGCTGCGCATCCGGTGTAAAAAGGGATTGCCGGGTTCAGTATCTAATTTTACCGAGGCTATTCCGGCACCATCCTGGCCACGATTGTGTTGCTTTTCCATCAGCAGGTATAGCTTATTGAGGCCATACATTACGGTACCGTGCTGTTGCAGATAATAGGAGAAAGGTTTTCTCAAGCGAATATAGGCTAAGCCACATTCGTGTTTGATCTCGTCGCTCATGATGGTTATTAAAAGAAAGTGGCGAAGTTACGACTCCGCCACGGTTTTTTATCACGTTAATTGTATGCAGGATTCAGTTCCGGATGCAAACTCTCTGCTAACCAGAGGAATTCGCTGGCAAACTGCTCAACCGATTTCTCAAACGACTCATCCAGCAAGACACCCTCCGGGCTAAATTTCCTGTCGACAAAAGGTGTGATCAGCATATATGGAGATGCCACACCAAATAAAGCTGGTATCAGCAGCAGCAACTGCTGGCTGGAACGCATACCGCCCAGCGCACCCACGGAGCCGGCGGCAATTCCGAATGCCTTGTGGATCTGTTTGGGAAAATGATCCAGCAGGTTCTGCAGGGCCGGTGAGTACCCGCCATTGTATTCTGGGGTTACCAATATGAAAGCATCGGCGGCAAACATACGCTCGGCCAGGGGCCTGAACTCAGCGGGTGTTTTGTCGACACTTGTGAACACCTGCTGTAGCAACGGTAAATTCCATTCTCTTACGTCAATAATATTAATTGAATGCGTTGTTTTTTCAGCCAGGTACTTCTTTAAAAACAGGGCCAGCCGGTTTGTTACACTATCCTTTCTTGGGCTGCCTGAGATGATTTCTATGTTCATGTGCTTTGTATAATATATGTAGATCAGGCCTGCAAAGATACAGGCCTGGCCTTTATTATGCCTGTTTAATCATTTGTGCAGCCAGGTGCAGTCTCACATCATCGCTTACCACTACGCCACCTGCTTCTGTTACAGCACCCCAGGTTAAACCAAAGTCTTTACGGTTGATCTTGCCACTGATCTCAAATCCGGCTTTAACCTGTCCCCATGGATCCGTCATCGTTCCACCATATTCAACATCCAATTGTACTGGTTTGGTTACGTCGCGGATGGTGAGATTGCCTGTCAGTTTGTATTCATCTTCACCAAGTTTTTTAAACCCTGTAGAGACAAAGCTCAGTTTAGGAAATTTAGCTGCAGCAAAGAAATCATCGCTTTTCAAGTGTGTATCACGATCTGCGTTATGCGTGGTAATACTGTCCACGTCGGCTTCGAAATCGATCTTCGCATCATTGAAGTCTTCTGCTTTGCTTTCCAATGTGGCGTCAAACTTTGTAAAACTTCCTGTTACATTGGTAATCATCAGGTGTTTTACTTTGAAAGTAATTTCGCTGTGTGCTGCATCAATTTTGTAGGTTGTCATTTTTTTGTTTTTTAGGTATTTTAAAAGATTTATTTGCTGTTTATGCTTCGTTTAACTGCATGGGTACTTCGATCAATAACAATTCAGCGTCTTCACCTGCTTTAATGTTCAATGAATCTGTCTCCCATATGCCCAGCCCGTCACGTTCTTCCAGCTCCAGGTCATTGATCGTAGCTTTCCCTTTAATCAGGAAAGCATAGACGCCGTTTCCTTTTTTGCGAACGGTATAGCTGGTTTCAAATCCATTGGAAAGATTGGCTAATGAGAACCAGGCATCCTGGTTGATCCATACCGCCTGGTCGTTATCAGGAGCCACTACTGTCAGTATCTTATTCAGCCTGTCTTCCGGCCTGAATGTTTTTTGTTCGTAGCGCGGTGTGATGCCGTAGGATTTCGGAAATACCCATATCTGCAGGAATTTCACTTCTTTGTCCTTATTGGCATTCATCTCACTGTGCGCAATGCCGCTGCCTGCACTCATGATCTGCACGTCATTCTGACGGATGATTTCACTGCGGCCGGTGCTGTCGCTATGGTGCAGATCGCCGGATAAGGGTATGGAGACGATCTCCATGTTTTCATGGGGGTGTTTGCCGAAACCCATGCCCTGTGCAACTGTGTCATCATTCAATACACGGAGTGCTCCGAAATGATCACGCTCAGGGTTGCGGTACTGACCAAAGCTGAAAGTGTGGTAGCTGTTCAGCCAGCCGAAATTGGCATGGCCCCTGGTGTTTGCTTTGTGAATGATGGTTTTCATATAATTCCTTTTATTTTATTGCGTGTATATACACGTATTTAGTTAAAAAAATATCACCTTTCTTTACTGCGCACTTTTTCAAGCAGTGCATTCAATGCTGCTCCTTCTTCATTGGTGATCACCAGTATTTCATTGAACAGTTTGTTCACCCTTTCGTTGGTAGCTTCCAGGATGGTGATACCGCTTTGAGTGAGGCTGATCACTGTTTCCCTTTTATCAATGGCAGAGGTAGCGCGTTTCACTAATTTCTTTAATTCCAGCCTGTCAACGATACGGGGCACATTAGAGCTTTTTTCAATCATCCTGCAGGCAATGTTCTTTACACACATCTGATCGGGATAACTGCCTTTCAAGATGCGTAATACATTGTATTGCTCATGTGTCAGGCCAAACTCTTTCAGTTCTTTACTCGTTACTGTTTTCAGCCACCAGGCCGTATACAGAATATTGATCCCTGCTTTCTGCACTTCACTTTTGAATTTTGTACTTTGTATGGCTTGTTCCAATTTCACAACACAAATGTATGTATATACATCTAATTTACCAAATTTTATTGCACAAAAAATCCCGCACCTGTCGGGTGCGGGATCATATATAATTTATTTACGCTGCTTAATTCTTTGAGATATGGGTATTTTCTGCGGCTTTTCTCCATTCATCCAACCCGCTGCAACCTAAAAATTCTTTGTCAATGGTTACATAATAAGTGGGAATATGTGCTTTGAACCATTTTTCCAATATACCATTCTTCTTTTCTTCCAGCGCTCTCTTTGCCACACGGTCATAATCTTCCTTGAGGTTTTCACGGTGTGGTTCTGTCCGGTTCTTTAAATACAGCAACCGTACCACTTTGCGGTTCCTTTCATCAACAAACATTTGCGGCTGGGAGTATTCACCTGGTTTCAGGCTCTTGAGGATTACCACCATATCCTTATCGAGCTGATCGATATTCAGAAAGGTGGAGCCATCCTGTCCGGAAAACGCGCCGGCGCTGAACTTACTGTTCTCATCATCGCTGTATTTGCTTACAGCTTCACCAAAACTTATGGTTCCTGTCACTAATTTTTTGCGTACACTGTCCAGTTTATCTTTGGCTTCCTTGACCTCATCGTTGGTAATGGGGGGGATCCTCAGAATATGGCGTACCACAGCTTCATCGCCGGAGCGGCTCACCATCTGTATAATGTGCAGGCCAAATTTAGATTTGATCACGGGAGATATCTGCCCTTCTTTCAACCGGAATGCTCCTGCCATGAATGCGGGATCCCAGTTCTTATCATTCCGGTTCAGGGTATATTGTCCGCCTGTTTCCTTGCTCCCCGGATCTTCAGAATACAGTTTCACCAATTGCTCAAATTTCTTGGCACCGGATTCCACCTGTTTCTTGTAATCATACATCTGCTTGGATACATAATCTTCCACATCCCTGTTGGCTTTCGGATGCAGGATGACCTGGCTTATTTCCACTTCGCTCTCATAAAATGGGAGGCTGTCTTTCGGTATCTTATTATAGTAGGCCCTTACTTCATTGGGCGTGATCTTGATATTGTCTACAATCTTGTTTTGCATTTGCTCAGACAGCTTCTGTTCCTTGAAGCCTTCCTTGGCGTCTTCCTTGATCTGGTAGACGGTTTTGCCGGCAATTTCTTCCAGCACGTCTTTTGAACCGTATTCCTGAACGGCCCTTCGCATCCGGTTATCCAATGCAGCTTCTATTTCTTCGTCAGAAACAGTCAGAGAATCTTTCTGTGCCTGCAGCAACAATGCTTTCCTGATCAGCTGGCTTTCCAGCACCTGGCATTCAGTGGGCAGTACAACATGTTCCTGTCCCTGTGTCTGCCGTTTCATATCAGAAATGGCATTGATGATATCTGAACGCAGGATGATCTTATCACCTACCTGTCCCACAATTTTATCTGCCACCACTTTTTTGGTCTGGGCAACAGCAGGTAAGGCTGCCGCACTACCTATCCATAATGCAAAAAGAAATACCTTCTTCATAAGTTTCAATGTCGGTCAAAAATAGGTAATCACCCCCTGCTTCTTTTATTGCCGCGGGCTTTCCGCAAATTATAACGTTCTCTTCACTTCTTCTTCCTCAAATGCCTCTACAATATCACCTACTTTAATGTCATTATAGTTCTTGATGGTCAAACCACATTCCATGTTGGCAGACACGTCTTTCACATCATCCTTAAAGCGTTTCAGGCTGCCCAGTTCCGCACTTTGTCCCTCACCTTTGGGGTATTCAACGATACCATCCCGGATGATGCGGATCTTACTGTTACGGCTGATCTTTCCTTCCAGTACAAAGCAACCGGCAACAGTGGCTTTGTCAAATTTGTACACTTCCCGTACTTCCACATTGGCAATGATCTTCTCCTGGTATTTGGGTTCCAGCATCCCTTCCATCGCGCTCTTGATCTCATCAATAGCGGTGTAGATGATGGAGTACAACTTGATCTCCACGCCTTCCGTTTCTGCCAGCTTGTTGGCCTGCATAGACGGACGAACATTAAAGCCTATGATGATGGCATCGGAAGCGGTAGCCAGCAATACATCACTTTCAGAGATTTGTCCCACTGCCTTGTGCACTACCCTTACTGCAATCTCTTCGGTAGAGAGTTTTTGCAATGAGTCGCTCAGGGCCTCCACGGAACCATCCACGTCACCTTTGATGATGATATTGAGTTCTTTAAAGTTACCCAGCGCCAGACGGCGTCCGATCTCATCGAGGGTAATATGTTTCCTTGCACGGAGACCCTGTTCACGGAGTATCTGCGCACGTTTGGTGGCAACTTCCTTGGCTTCGGCCTCGTCTTCAAACATCTTGAATTTCTCACCGGCCTGTGGCGCACCATTCAGGCCTAATATTACTACTGGTGTGGAAGGCGGCGCCTCTTCAATGCGCTGGTTACGTTCATTGAACATGGCTTTTACGCGACCAAAGTGCTGACCTGAAACGATCAGGTCGCCCTGGCGCAGGGTACCATTCTGTACCAGCATCGTGGCTACATAACCACGACCCTTATCGAGGGAGGCTTCAATAATGGTACCAGCAGCTTCCCTGTCAGGATTGGCTTTCAGATCAAGCAGTTCTGCTTCAAGTAATACTTTCTCCAGTAACAGGTCAACGTTCAGTCCTTGTTTGGCAGAGAGCTCCTGGTTTTGGAATTTACCACCCCAGGCTTCCACCAATATGTTCATTTGGGATAACTGTTCATATATTTTCTGCGGATTGGCACCGTCTTTATCTATTTTGTTCACTGCAAAGATCATCGGTACGCCTGCGGCCTGCGCATGACTAATTGCCTCTTTGGTCTGTGGCATCACGGCGTCATCGGCGGCCACTACTATGATGGCTATATCGGTTACTTTGGCACCGCGTGCACGCATGGCGGTAAACGCTTCGTGACCCGGGGTATCCAGGAAAGTAATCGCTTTTCCGTTAGGTAATGTTACTTCATACGCACCAATATGCTGGGTGATACCACCAGCTTCTCCGGCAACCACATTCGCATTACGGATATAATCAAGCAATGAGGTCTTACCATGGTCAACGTGACCCATGATGGTCACAATAGGCGCCCTTGGTACCAGTTCTTCTTCGTCGTCTTCATATTCTTCTTCTTCCAGTTCAGCTGCGTCATCGATACCAATAAATTCTACTTCAAAGCCAAATTCGCCGACTACCAATTCTATGACTTCTGCATCTAAGCGCTGGTTAATCGATACCATGATACCCAGGTTCATACACTTGCCAATTACTTCAGCAAAGCTCACGTCCATCAGGTTGGCAAGTTCACTTACGGTTACAAATTCTGTTACCTGCAGTTTGTTGTCCTCTGTCAATTCGCCCATTGCTTCAGCAGCTTCATCGCGCTTGGCACGGCGGTATTTTGCTTTCAGGCTCTTACCACGACCACCCGTACCGGCCAGTTTGGCCTGGGTTTCGCGGATCTTTTCCTGGATTGCTTTCTGATCTATTTCCTTATCCTTGTCCTCTCCACCACGGCGGGGTACATTCCTGTCGTGCCGGTTACCACCGCCGCCACGATTACCGCCGCCGCCACGGTTATCCCGGTTAAATCCACCACCACCGCCTTGTTGTGCGCCACGGTTGTTATTGGCCGGGACAATAGGCCGGTTGGGCCCGCTGATGGGGCGTCCGCTGGCATCTCGTTGAACAACCACCTGTTGCGGCGCTTCACTGCCTTTTTTATCGACCGGAATACGTTTGCGCTTGCGTTTTTCATCCCTGCCCATTGGTTTGGGACGGGTGTCGCTGTTGACGGGCAATTCGATTTTGCCCAGGATTTTCGGGCCTTCTAATTTATCCGCTTTGATATTTTCAATCACCGGGCCTGCTTCCTCATCGCTTATTGCAACAGGAGCGGCGAGTTCCGGTTCAGGTTCTGCTACCACTGGGGTTAAAGCAACAACAGGTTCGGGAGCCGGTTCCGGTTGAACAGCCTCTTCAATAATTTCTTCTTTCTTCGCTTTAACCGCTGGCGTGGGTTCTTCTGCCGGTGTTTCTTCTTTTTTCTTTAGCGCTTTTTTGGGGCGGGTAGAGGAGTCAATAGCAGAGAGGTCGATCTTATCCAGCACTTTCGGTGCTTCTATCTCAGGTGCTTCAATCTTTATTACATTGGATTCTGCCGGTGTTTCAACAACCATTGCTGCTTCAGCAACGGGTGACGGAGCTATTGGAGGGGGGGCAGCAGGTTCAACCACTGCTTCCGGTACTGGTTTCACCGGTTCTTCTTCTGCAGCTTTTGGTTCCTCTTTTGCGGCTGGTTTCTTCTCTTCTTTCTTAAAGCTGATCTCTTCTTCATCCTTTCTCTTCTTGGCTTCTCCCTGTGCTGCTTTTGGTATTTCTACCTGGTCGGCTTTGTTCTTGGCCACTTTATCGCTCTGGAACTCTGCCTGGAGGGCATAGTACTGGTCTTCCTGGAGTTTAGCGGTAGGCTTCAGGTCGTCGCGGTTAAATCCTTTTTTCACCAGGAATTCGATCAGGGTATCCTGACCAATGTTGAATTCCTTGGCGGCTGCTAACAGTCTCGGTAATTTCAGTTCTGACATTCAGTTTTTTTTGATCTATGGTCCATAGTTTTTGGTCCATAGTTTTTGTCTTTTCCTTTATTGTTTCGAAAGACTTCGACAAATATAGTTGCTTAATAGCTGCTTACTCTTCTCTGTCGAATTCTTCCTGTAATATTCTTCTTACGTCTGCAATCGTTTCTTTCTCCAGGTCTGTTCTTCTTTCCAGTTCTTCTGCGGTCAGTTTCAGGATACTGCGGGCAGTGTCGCAACCGATGCGTTTGAACTCATCAATGATCCATGGTTCAATCTCATCGCTGAATTCATCGAGGTCGATATCAAACTCGTCGGCCACTTCTTCATCTTCACGGAATACGTCAATCTCATAGCCGGTTAATTCACAGGCCAATTTGATATTCACCCCACGTCGCCCGATGGCCAATGAAACCTGGTCGGCCTTCAGGTACACTTCTGCACGCTTTCTGTCATTGTCCAGCTCCATATAGCTGATCTTGGAAGGCGTTAAAGAACGCTGGATCAGCAGCTGGATATTGCTGGTATAATTGATTACGTCAATATTCTCATTTTTCAGTTCACGAACGATCCCATGAATACGGCTGCCTTTCATACCCACACAGGCGCCGACGGGGTCGATACGGTCGTCGTAAGATTCCACGGCCACTTTAGCCCTTTCTCCCGGATCGCGGACAATCTTTTTGATGGCGATAAGGCCGTCGAAGATTTCAGGAACCTCAATCTCAAGCAGTTTGGCTAAGAAGAGCGGACTGGTTCTTGACAGGATGATCACCGGTGTATTGTTCTTGAGGTCAACCCGGGCTACTACGGCTCGGATATTTTCGCCTTTTTTGAAATAATCCTGGGGTATCTGTTCAGATTTAGGGAGGATCAGTTCATTGCCTTCCTCATCTAATAACAGCACTTCTTTTTTCCAGACCTGGTACACTTCTGCGCTGATGATCTCGCCGACACGGTCTCCATATTTTTTGATCAGTACATTCTTTTTCAGGTCGCTGATACGGCTGGCCAATGTTTGTTTGGCAGCCAGGATGGCCCTGCGGCCAAAATCAAGGATATCAACTTCTTCGTATAATTCTTCTCCTACTTCAAAATCCGGCTCAATCTTCACAGCTTCGGTATAACCCACTTCAGCCAGGGGATCCAGTACTTCACCATCTTCCACGATCATGCGCCTGCGGATGATTTCAAGGTCACCTTTCTCAGCGTTCACGATTACATCGAAATTATCATCGCTGCCAAATTTTTTACGAAGCAATGTTTTGAATACATCCTCCACCACTTTCATCATCGTGGGACGATCAATGTTCTCTGCGTCTTTGAATTCCTGGAATGCTTCAATCAGGTTGATACTAGCCATATCTTGAAATTTTTAATAATCAGAATTTAATTTGAACTGTTGTTGATTTTATATTATTAAATGGAATAACCAATTGCTGGGTGATGGCTTTTTTGCCTTTGCCTTCTGTATGCGCAATGATGATATCGGCTTCTGCCACTTCTAACAGTTTACCTTCTTTGGTACTGCCATCGGTAAACACCACATCCACATCGCGGCCGATATTCTTTACGTACTGCCGGTGCAGTTTCAGCGGTTCATCCACACCGGGGGAGGATAGTTCCAGTGAAAACTCCCCTTCGGGATACATGCCGGCATCTTCGATCAGTTTGTATAGCTGGCGGTTGAATTTGACACATTTTTCAATGGCAATGCCCTTGTCGCCATCTATAAAGACCTTCACATTGTTGGTAGGCTTGATCTTTACCGCCACACAAAAATATTCCGGTTCATCGGCCAATAGCCTGCCAATCAATGCTTCTATCTGCTTTATTTGCGTTTCATTTGCCATCACCCGGCCCTCCTTTGCCTGTTTGTTCGGGTATGTAAAAAGGAGAAGGGAACGGTGTCCGTTCCCTTCTGTCGATTCATTTCCGATGCAAATGTAGGGTATCAGGGGGTTATGTTCCAAATTTTAGTGCGCCGGGTTTTAACGTTTGTGCTGTGCAGCTCAATGGCAGATTGATTTACCTTTGCACTCTTATGTTTAAGATGATATTATATGGCTTCCTGATCTACCTGCTTTACAAATTCATATTTGAGCTCGTAGTCCCTATCAGCAGGGCCACATCCCAAATGAAGGACAAGCTCCAGGAAATGCAGCAACAGCAGGCAAGACAACAGTCACAACAGCAAACCCCTCCACCGCAACAGGCCGCTCCAAAGGCTGATAAGGCGGCGAGTGATTATATTGAGTTTGAGGAAGTGAAGCCCTGAGGCGTTTCCCTGAAAACTACAGACCCAGGTCTACAATGGTTTGTGGCGCCACAAGGTGAATGGTGTGGAGGCCGGCCCGTTTTGCCCCTTCTATGTTTTTAGTGGTGTCGTCTATGAAAAGGGTTTTATTGGGATTGAGCTGTTGCTCTTTGATGATTGCCTGGTATGATTCTACATTTGGCTTGCGCAGGCCCATTTCGTGAGAGTAGTAGGCCTTGATGAAGTAGCTGTTAAAATCGGCGCCATTATTGTTTTTCCTGAAATCAGCCATGAAATGATCGTAATGAATCTGGTTGGTATTGGAGAAAAGGTAGATATGGTAACGATGGCGGATCTCATTGAGCCATTGCACTCTTTCCGGCGGGAAGTCGAGCAGGAGGGCATTCCAGGCATCGCGGATCTGTTCATTGGTCAGTTGGGTGCCGGATTCTTTTCTAAAGGCTTCATAAAAAGCATCCGGACTGATCTTGCCGGTTTCTAATTTTTCAAACAGGTCATTGGAATGATGCTGGTTGAACATGGCGGTAAAATTTTTCACACCCAATGCGGCAAATGCGTCTCCCGTAAGTTTAAAGTTGAGGTTTAAGAAAACGCCACCGAAGTCGAAGATGATATTTTTTACAGATTGCATGCTGCAAATCTATAGGCATACGCAGAAACTATTGTTGGAAAATTTGCCGATTTGATTATTTTTGCCGCCCAAGATCGAAAGATCAGGGCCTATAGCTCAGTTGGTTAGAGCATCCCGACTACTGTCGGGAGGGTCCCTGGTTCAAACTCCCTATCTCTTTTATTGTATTCAGCCTTATATGGGATTGAGAAATTGATTTTTAACTCAAAATCCAATTCCTGGTAAAAGATATACTTGTTTTCTCTATTTTTGCCGCCCAAGATCGAAAGATCAGGGCCTATAGCTCAGTTGGTTAGAGCACCTGACTCATAATCAGGGGGTCCCAGGATCATGCCCTGGTGGGCCCACTTCTTTGGTACAAAGGATTCTAAGCGATTAGGATCCTTTTTTATTTTAGGACTTGCAATAAAACTCGCAATAAACATGTTCAGAAAAATTAATGCTCGCCTGAGCCGTTCGATGGGCTTAAGATTACCCTAATTGGTGCTCTATCCAACTGAGCTATAGGCCGACGATCTGATAGGCTTCTTTCTATTAAAAGTTTGCTATTTTAAGAGAGGCTTCGTATTTTGATGACCTCCCCCCCGACACCTGCTGTCCGCAGGTTGTATATTGCATCATTTTATCGTTGAAAGACTCTCTTTTAGAACAAAATCATTATGGTAAACACCACGAATAAAAACAGTTTGTCCAAGAGCAAGGCTAAGAAAAAGAAGCTGATAATCTCAAGCGTAGATCTCTTCTGTGGTGTTGGTGGCCTAACACACGGCTTAAAGAAATCAGGTATAACAGTTAGGGCAGGAATTGATCTGGATACCAGTTGCAAATTTGCTTACGAGACAAATAACAAAGCGGAGTTCTTGGGTAAAGATATTTCACAGTTAACCGGAAAACATTTAAAAAAATATTGGAAAAAGGGTGAAGTAAAAGTATTGGTAGGTTGTGCGCCCTGCCAACCATTCTCAACTCATTCAAACAAAATCTCAGATGAGGAAAAGGAAATAGGTGACAAATGGAATCTGCTTAACGAGTTTGTCAGAATCATTCGGGAAACGAAGCCCGTAGTAGTTTCAATGGAAAATGTTCCAAACTTGTCCAATAAAGAAATCTTCAAAAAATTTGTAGCTACACTGCAAGAACTTAAGTACAAAGTATCCTATAAAAATGTCTATTGTCCAGATTTTGGCATTCCTCAAAAAAGGAGGCGTCTTGTTTTGTTGGCATCCAGGCTTGGAAAAATAGAATTAATTCCTCCAACACACACGAAGAAGAACTATCCGACAGTCAGGGAAGCGATTGGGCATCTCGAAATAATTGACAACGGCGAACGCTCAGAAATTGACAAACTTCATTTTACAACTGAACTAAGTGATATAAATCTTCAACGCATCCGTGCATCTGTCCCCAATGGTACTTGGGAAGACTGGGATATCGATTTGAGATTAGAATGCCATAAAAAAGATAGCGGTAATACTTACAAATCTGTGTACGGACGGATGTCTTGGGATGATCCATCACCAACGATAACAACACAATTTTATAATTATGGTACAGGGAGGTTTGGTCATCCATTACAAGACCGCGCTATTACAGTTCGTGAGGCTTCGATTCTTCAAAGCTTCCCATCGAACTATAAGTTTGTGGATACAAAAGATGAGGTCTCAATAAAACGATTGGGAACTCATATTGGAAACGCCGTGCCTGTTAATTTGGGGTGGGCAATCGGCAAAAGCATCATCAAACATGTAAACGATGTGAAAAATGGATAAGTTCACTTTCAACATTTCTCTAAGCGTTCTTAATCACCTGGGACGAAATCTCTATCGAAATTTTATTACTGTTCTTGGTGAAGCAATTTCGAATGCCTGGGATGCTGATGCTAAAAATGTCAAAATTTATATAGACAGAGAAAAAAATCATCTGATTATTAAGGACGATGGGGATGGAATGACCGCCGATGATTTTCAAAACAAGTTTCTAAAAATTGGATACTCAAAGCGCAAGGACGGAGCCGACAAATCAGACCTAAACAGACCTTTCATCGGAAGAAAAGGCATTGGCAAACTCGCATTATTATCCTGCGCAAGACGAATACATGTGATTACAAAAACAATCGACTCTGATTTTGTTGGTGGGATTATCGACAATAGCGGATTGGACAAAGCGATTCATGATGATCTAACTCCAAATCAATACCCTCTTGAGGCCATAGACGTCAAACCGTTTGACTCATTGAAAGAGGATCTTGAAAAAGGAACTATTATTTATTTTGAGGATTTAAATGATGGCATACGTAATCGAATAGAGTACATAAGAAAACTTGTTGCCCTTTTTTTTAGATTCTCACTCATTGATAACTCGTTCAACATTTCATTGAATGATGATTCCATTACTTTGAACGAGTTAAACGATTTGTCATTGAGCACGCAGTTTGTATGGCAAATAAATTCAATGGACGACCCTTATCTTAAAGACAAAATCTCCGCAACAAGCGACCACATAAAGCAATACAAAAAAGTGACATCTGGATTCGAAATTTCCGGATTTATCGCTTCTGTTGAAAAACCATCTCAGCTAAAAATAAAACAAACCACAGAAACAGTAACAGTTGACCTATATGTAAATGGCAGATTGAGAGAAAAAGACTTATTAAAACATATTCCTTCTACACGACTCGTTGAAAGCTATTTATACGGTCAAATACATTTCAATAACCTTGATGGAGATAAGGATCGATTTACAAGTAGCCGCGAAGGAGTGATTTCGGACGATCCTTTGTTCAAGTCTTTTCTTGAAGAATTAAACATAATAGTCAAAGGTATTATGAGCGACTGGGATATTTGGAGAACTGCTTTAAATCAGGATGGCGACCCCGACAACACTCGCCTAACGAAGAAAGAAAGGAAATCGAAAGAATTGTTTAACACTGTCGTAGATGATTATGTCCCGCCTAAAACGTCAGAAAATAGACATATAGTCGATGAATGGGTTTCATCCCTAAGCGAAGATGCACAGTTTAATTTGTCATCCTACGCGGAATGTTTTGTTTCGGAAAACCTTCTCCGCAAATACATCAAAGAAAAAAGAATCCCCAACTCTCCTGAAGCAGAAACCGAGTTAAAGAATCGGAAGAAGAATGAAGAGGATTCAAAAAATAAGGCCAATATAAGCTTTGATATCAGAGACAAGGTTGAAGATCTGCATTACCTGTCAATGGATCATCTGGCTAATCTTGCAGATATGCATAAGGAGCACAAAGTAACAGCATTATCGCGCGACGCAATTACTTATAAGCCTGTTAGAGATGCAGTGGCGCACACCGCTGTTTTAACACCAAATGCGAAACAGATCCTTAACAGTACGTTTGAGAATATCAAAGCTCGCGTAAAAAAGCTCCTTGAATAGTTAATGGCTTAGTTTTTTGTACCATGTGCTTATAAGACCCATGAAATGAAAGAAGTACGATTTAGCGCCAAGAATGGCTTCGCTACAACCCCAAAAACCTCAGCTCTTATGAAGAGGATTAAGGGCAAGAACACGAAACCAGAAAAAAAACTCAGACATGCATTATGGAGGCTTGGACTAAGATACCGTCTTCATCCTAAAAACCTGATCGGAAAACCGGATATTGTTTTCGTTTCAAAACGAATTGCAATTTTTGTTGATGGTGATTTCTGGCATGGATACGACTGGAAGGTTAGAAAGAATCAGCTCAAGATTAACCAAGAGTTTTGGATAAGCAAGATTGAACGGAATATAAAAAGGGACAGAGAAAACACAATAAAGCTAATCAATGCAGGCTGGTGTGTGTTGAGGTTTTGGGAACATGAAGTTCTCAAGAATCTTGACAGATGCGTTAAAAAAATCATATTCGTTATGGATTCTGATTCTAACTAAGTTTGTCAGGCTTCATTCAGTCGGTTATACCATTCGCCTCAAACCCATACTACTTTATGAGAAAAAAACTCATCTTTTTCAATACCGGATGGATGGATTTCTATCGAGGTCTTAAAGGGGATACGATTACCGGAGGTGGAAAACACGTTATCAATGAGGGGTGGGGTGGTGAAATGTTTAACTTTCAAAGTGTCAATGGAAAAGTGTATGGATATGTCCAACCTAAAATTGATCGAAAAAATAATAATCCCAGCAGCGTTAAGATTGAAAAAATTGGAGCGGAAATATCCGATGACAAAATTAGCGGGGTAACCGTTGTATGGACAGCTACCGATCCGGTGAACGGTGGAACATACATTGTTGGTTGGTATCTGAACGCTACTGTCTTTCGATATTCCCAACAGTTGCCTAAAACTGCACAAAGAAACCATAAAAGAATTTACCTTGATTACTATGCATCCTGTAAGATTAAAGATGCAACTCTGTTGGTTTCAGATAAACGAGTGGCAAGAGTTCGCAGACAAGAAAAGAACTGGATGGGTCAAAGTAATGTTTGGTACGCTGAAAACAATGCCACGTTTAAAAAAGTTGTAAAGGACTATATATTCAATGGATCTTTGCCTGTAAGCAGCAAGCTAAAGCGTGGCCTACAGAGACAAAGCGATCCCTTGAAAAGATTAGAAGTTGAAAAAAGAGCAATAAATGTTGTCACAAAACATTATCGCAAGCTTGGTTATAAAGTGGAGTCATTCGAAAAAGATAATGTAGGCTGGGATTTAACCGCCACAAATTTAAGGACCAAATTAAAACTTGAAGTGAAAGGTCTCTCTGGCACTTATACGTTAGCCGAATTAACCCCAAACGAATTTCTGAATCTGGAAGCAGACAAAGACTTTTATAGACTTTGCATAGTCACCGGAGCATTAACGAAACCTAATCTTCGAGTTTTTGCGTACTCAAGTAATAACGGACAATGGACTTCGGAGGACGGCGCTACTTTGCAGTTTGAAAGGATAATAAGCGCACGAGTGTCGCTTTTACATATAAACTAATCAATTTTTATCCGTCGTAATTTTCTAACCTATGCTAATCATTACTCCTGCCGTAAAAGATAAGGTGTTGTTTTTCTTGTGCGAGAACGCAACGCCAGAGCAATTATCTTCTGCAAACACTACAGATATCCTAAAAGAACTTGAATTAGGTTTTGGTATTTTCAATGCGATCATGGTTCAGTTTCAAAGATTCGGCTTAATTGAAGATCTTAATCTCAGGAGAGATTTCATAAACTTTATACTTTTAACAGACGCACATGACTACGCGCAAAAGGGCGGATT
>JBHAFM010000098.1:0-18175 GCA_041856175.1 Sediminibacterium sp. | reverse complement strand
CATAGGCTTCTGCAGCTTCCTTGAATTTTTCTTCCGCCGCTTTATCACCTGGGTTGCGGTCGGGATGGTATTGCATAGCCACTTTGCGATAAGCTTTTTTGATCTCATCGGCAGAAGCGCCTTTGCCTACACCCAGTATTTCGTAATAGTCTCTTTTTGTCATTGCATTTGTTTATGTCTGATTTTGAGATGTCTGATGTCTGATTTGATTTATTGATACCTGTTTGGCCCCCCAATCAGCCATCCCTCAATCAGCGATCAGCCATTATTTCCCTACCACCACTTTCGCAAACCTGATGATCTTGTCATTCAGCAAATATCCTTTGGTCACTTCATCTATCACTTTTCCTTTCAGCGCTGCTGTTGGGGCTGGTATTTCTGTGATGGCTTCATGTTTTTCCACGTCAAAATCTGCATGGATGCTTTCCATGGCTTTTAAGCCTCTGTTCAGTAAAGTGGTACGGAGTTTATTGAATACCAGCTGGATACCTTCTTTCTGAACTGCAATATCTTCACTGTCCTGCAATTGTTTTTCCGCCCTGTCACAGTCATCCATCACCTCCAGCAATGAAACGATCACATCTTTACCGGCAGTCTGTATCAGTTCCAGGCGTTCTTTAGCGGTTCTCCTGCGGAAATTGTCAAATTCGGCCATTAACCGCAGGTATTTGTCCTTTTGCTCCTGCAATTCAGCCTGTATTTTCTCTACTTCATTTTCTTCTGCCACCGGTTCATTCAGATAGGAGGTGCCGGCTGCATTTTCGTCAGTATTGATATCCAATCCATTGCCATTTCCGGCAGTTTCTGTGTTTTGCGTCATTTCTTTCTCTTCCATAGTGTGATTATGTTATGTGGCTAATATGGTCAAAAATTTTGCCGGTGCAAAGAAAAGGGAAAAATTGGCAGGGTTCGGGGTTATCTTCGCATGATGATAAAAGTGTATCTAAAGAAAAAGATTGCCCCCCGGATCGCTAACGGGCATCCCTGGGTGTTTGGCAATGAGGTGGACCGGGTGGCAGGGGATGTGGAGGCCGGGGATATTGTAGAAGTGTCTTATAGCGACGGAAAATTTGCGGGCCGCGGATATATTAACCCAAAATCACAGATATTGGTCAGGCTGCTGACCCGCAATAAGCAGGAAATCATTGACGACCGGTTCTTTCATAACCGCATTGCACAAGCCTGGTTATACCGGCAGAAATTAGGTTATACCAGCAATTGCCGGCTTGTTTTTGGCGAGGCCGACGAATTACCTGCCTTAGTCATTGATAAGTTTAACGACTATTTTGTACTGCAGACCCTGTCACTCGGCATTGAACGCTGGAAACCCGCTATTGTAAAGGCTATTGAAACCATCTTTTCGCCCAAAGGCATCTATGAACGAAATGATGTGCCTGTGCGGGAATTAGAGGGACTACAACAGAAGAAGGGCTTTCTGTCGGCCCCTTTTGATACCACTATCCTTATCCATGAAAATGGATTGAAATTTCATGTGGATATTGAAAACGGCCAAAAAACAGGTTATTTTCTTGACCAGCAGGATAATCGCCGCGCCATACAACACATCGTAAAGGGCGCTGATGTACTGGGCGCTTTTACCTATACCGGCACTTTTGAAATCCATGCCGCACATTATGGGGCGAAAAGTGTATTGGGACTTGATATTTCAGAAAATGCTGTTGCCCAGGCCAACCGCAATGCACAGTTGAACGGACTCGATGCCATCTGCCGGTTCGAGACAATGAATGCCTTTAATGTATTAAAACAATGGGGCCGGGAAGGAAGGCAATATGATGTAGTGATGCTTGACCCCCCTGCATTTACCAAAAGCCGCGAGCATATTCAGAAAGCAGTGGCAGGTTACAAAGAAATCAACCTGCGGGGAATGAAACTGATCAAAAACGGGGGCTTTCTTGTTACTTCCAGTTGCACCAACTTAGTACAACCCGATCTTTTTCTGCAAACCATTGATATGGCTGCCAAAGATGCCCGCAAAAAGATCCGCCAGGTTACTTTCCAGGCACAGGCAAGCGACCATCCAATCATCCGGGGCATGGAGAACACGAATTATTTGAAGTTTTTGATCGTGGAGGTTTGTGATAAATAAAATGGATGATGGCTGATTTGAGGATCGCTACCTGCTTACCTGGAACTTCCCCGATTCTACAATTTTACTACTGGCATCACGAAGCTGGTAGATGTAGAGGCCGCGGTAATAGCTGTCGTCCAGGTTAATGGTAATCTTGTTGTCAGTAATTCTTATTTCAGTCATTTTTCTGCCGATAAAATTGTAGATCTGCAGTGTATAGGTTTTATCTACACTTCCGTCAAACTCAAAATTGATGACCGTAGTAGCCGGGTTGGGATAGAAACGTATCACCTTAGATTGGCTTTCATCAAACTCCATATGATTCACCTGCCGGTCAGTAATAAAACTGCTGCCAATGGATGCAATAACCAGTAGGATGACTGTGTAAAGCTTTCTCATAGGTTTAATGACTACTCTAATATAGTTAAAATTCTATAAATCAGAAAGCCCTGAAAGGTTAATGGCCTGTTGTTTGCAGTTGCGCTATTATGAACAACCACAAACAACAGGCCACAAACAACAAATACTAACGTTGCTTTTAATTGAGTTCCGCCAGTGTTTGCCCGATAGCTTCAAAAGAAGGCAGGTCAGAAGGTACGGCGCAGACTTCTGCGTATCGCACCACTCCTTCTTTATCAATGACAAATGCCGCCCTTTTACTGACGCCGTGCATTTCAAAAACGGGGAAGGTGTCATATAATACGCCAAACGAACTGGCTGCTTCTTTGTTAAAATCGCTCAACAATGGGAAGTTGAGGTTTTGCTCTGCTTTGAACTTACCCAATGTAAATAAAGAGTCTATTGAGATACCCAATACCTGTGCATTGGCGTTATTATACATACCGATGTTATCCCTTATGTTGCACAACTCTTTTGTACACGTGCCTGTAAAAGCAAGTGGAAAAAACAATACCAATACATTCTTACCACGGTAATCAGCTAATGATACTTTGTTTTTGTCCGTATCATATAAAGCGAAAACGGGTGCCTGTTGTCCTGCCTGTATGCTCATACTTATTTTTTTAGACGACGAAGTTAGGACAAAACGATTACATCTTCATTTCCGGTACTACGTCCGGTACTACCAGCCTTCCTGCTGTCTTTGCAACAATTTCTTCCACGCTGACGCCTGGTGCTCTTTCTTTTAGAACAAATCCTTCGGTTGAGACAGCTAACACAGCCAGTTCGGTCACTATTTTTTTTACGCATTTTACGCCTGTCAAGGGCAGGGTGCACTGCGGCAGTAATTTGCTTTCACCTTTAGGGTTGGTATGCATCATGGCCACAATGATATTTTGCGCGCTGGCTACAAGGTCCATCGCGCCACCCATTCCTTTAACCATTTTGCCAGGTATTTTCCAGTTCGCAATATCTCCTGTATCACTCACTTCCATCGCGCCTAATACAGTGAGGTCAATTTTACCAGCACGGATCATTCCAAAACTTTCTGCACTATCAAAGAAAGCTCCACCGGGTATCACCGTAACAGTCTCTTTACCTGCATTAATAAGGTCCGCATCAATTGCTGCTTCTACAGGATAAGGCCCCATGCCCAATATCCCGTTCTCACTCTGCAGGATCACAGTCATTCCTTCAGGAATAAAATTGGATACCAGGGTAGGGATGCCAATACCCAGGTTGACATACATACCGTCATTTAATTCCTGTGCAATCCGCTTAGCAATAAGAAATTTATCAAGTGCCATACCAATAAACGCTTTTGATTTCTGAATTTTGACTTTTGATTTTTCACTTTTGAACTCCCACCCCTTCCAGCCTCACCGTCTTTCGCTCAATCCTCTTCTCATATCCGCTTCCCTGGAAAATACGATGCACATAGATACCTGCTACATGCACCTGGTCGGGGTCGAGTTCACCAGGCCGGACAAGCTCTTCTACTTCTGCGATGGTAACAGTGCCGGCTTTGGCCATGGAAGTGGAGAAATTACGTGTTGCTTTACGAAAGACAAGATTTCCCAGGGTATCGCCTTTCCAGGCTTTTACCAGGGCAAAAGAAGCATGCAGCGCATGTTCCATTACATACATTTTTCCGTTGAATTCACGCGTTTCTTTGCCGATAGCTACCTCTGTGCCATAACCGGCAGGTGTGTAAAAAGCAGGGATGCCCATGGCTGCCATTTGTATGCGTGTAGCTAATGTACCCTGCGGGATGAGGTCCACTTCCAGTTCACCACTCAGCAACTGTCTTTCAAACTCGGCATTTTCTCCCACATAGCTGCTCATCATTTTTTTGATCTGTCTTGTCTTCAGCAAAAGACCCAGTCCAAAATCATCCACTCCTGCATTATTGGAGATACAGGTTAGCCTGTTTACTTTCTTTTTAACCAATGCGGCAATACTGTTTTCGGGAATTCCATTTAGACCAAAACCACCGAGCATAAGAGTGGCGCCATCTGTAATATCATGAATGGCAGCATCTGCATTCGCATAGACTTTATTCATAGGGCAATCGTTAAAGCTCAAAGGTAACGTTTAACTGCTACTCAACGGGCCTGCCCATGTCTTTCTGTTGTTCGCAGGCGCTCCCTGGATGACATTGCGTCAACCGAATCCATTAATTCTTTGAATGCTACCGGGCGCGCTTCGTAGAACTTATAACTGCTGTAAAACTGGTCCCTGGTAATATGATGCACCGCAAATACCTGTTCGTACAAACGAATATCTTCCCTTTTCTTACGCGCAATAGAGTCTTTCAGCGCAATGCGTGCATACCATTCATCTGCTTTCAGCAAATCCCACATCACTTGTTTCATGGTATTCACAGGTAATATCTTTTTATTGTCTGATGACCTGCAGGATACCAACAATGCTGCACAACATAAAATAGTAATAAGTCGATAGCTTCTCATCGTAACTCCTGTTTATAACGCGGCCCGTTTACAATGTCCAGCCTGCTCAGCAATTCCACTGCCCTTGTTTTTTCTTCCTGGCTTCCCTTTTTAAATATCCCCGTTAGTTCCTGGAATTTCCCCTGTAAAAAGAACTGCAGTATCATGGTGTTGGGGTTTTCTTTATTGAAAGCGTCTAATTGTGTCAGCGACTGTAATACATTTGACCTTGCTTCCTTTTCTTTTTCATACAGTTTGTCCATACCACTACGGTAATACCCGTAAATCACATCGTGTACGATATTGTACCTGTTATTGATCAGGTTTTCATTTAACCAGTAGCGGTTCCGCAATCCGTCAAATACCCGCCAGCCGCTAATATTTCTTCCTTCCGGTGCATTGGTAATAATATGCTGGGCCTTACGGTAATAAGGGTCTCCACCCTTAGGGGCAAAAGAATCATAATCCAACCCTATGATCATATATGCATAATAGGCAAATATGGCGGTGATATTGGCAACTGATGCGTCTGTACCCTGCACCCTGTTCTCATTGAACTCAACAGGCTGAAATTCTACATACCTGAAAGTCACATCTGCATCTATATAATTCACCAGGGCTGCCTGGTAGGCAGTATTGTACACCGGTCTCGCTGCCTGTACGGTAAGCGTTGCCTTGTATACATTGGGTTCAAGGACGCTTTCAATATTCAGAATAAAACTGCATTCAATTTTTTCATTTTCCTTAAATACATCATTGGTCCATTGCCTGGTATTCATCAGGTTGTTCAACTGTGTTTGCAGTGTGGTGAAGATCTTTCTGTCGACCGTTGAACCCACCCGTGATGCAACAACGGTTACCCTTGCCTGCAACTCCTGCGGGCAAGCTCCTTTTGCCATTAAAAAGCAAGCAAGCAATATGACTAAACATTTATTCGGCATGCAGGTGTGAAATGATGAATGATACAATTTCTTTTGCCACGTCTTGTTTCGACAGGAGCGGTATTTTCTTTTCTTCGCCTGACCGGTGCAAGATGGTTACCTGGTTGGTATCTACCCCAAACCCTGCCCCTTCATCGTTCAATGAATTCAGGACAATACAATCTGCATTTTTTTGTGTGAGCTTAAGCAATGCATGCTGCTTTTCATTGGTGGTTTCCAATGCGAATCCCACAATAAACTGCCCTCCTTTCTTTTGTTTTCCCAGGTGCAGCAGGATGTCTTTTGTTTTAGTGAGAGATAGCTCCCAGCTGTCAGCCTTCTTTTTTATCTTGTCTTTGGCAACCTCTACTGGCGTATAATCGGCAACTGCGGCTGACATGATGGTAATAGCGCTCTCACTGAATACAGCGGTACAGGCTTCAAACAACGCTGCTGCCGATGTTATATGCTGCACATGAATACCCGTATATGCTGTTTGCTGGTGTGTGGGGCCTGTTATTAGTATTACTTCTGCCCCCTGCAGGTATAGTGCCTCCGCTAACGCAAACCCCATTTTACCAGAAGAATGATTACCGATAAATCTTACCGGGTCAATTGCTTCATAAGTGGGGCCGGCAGTCACCAGCGCTTTTTTCCCCTTAAGCACAGCAGTCCTGAAAAAGTGTTCCGTTATAAACGTTACAATGGTTTCGGGCTCAGCCATACGACCATCACCAAACAATCCGCTGGCCAGTTCGCCTTTTGCTACCGTGATGATATGCTTACCGTCCTGTGCCAGCAGGTCCATATTTCTCTTTGTAGCCGGATGATGCCACATATCTTCATCCATTGCAGGAGCAATGGCTACCGGGCAGGTGGCAGACAGGTATACTGCCAGCAGCAGGTTATCACAAAATCCATTGGCCATTTTAGCAAGCGTATTGCAGCTCAGTGGCGCAATGACAAATACATCGGCCCACCGTCCGAGCATTACGTGATTCGTCCAGGCATCGCCTTCTACAAGATCGGCAATCACATGGTTCTTTGAAAGTGTGGAGAGCACTACCGGCGATACAAATTCCTTTGCAGCCGGTGTCATGATCACTTTTACTTCTGCGCCTGCTTTTACGAGCAGCCGTACCAACAAGATGGACTTATAGGCGGCAATGCTTCCGGTAATCCCTATTAATATTTTCTTTCCTTTGAGCATAGTGGCATTTGAAGTGACGATCAACCATTCTTCATTCTCCCTCAAAATAACAAAAAACGACAGTTAAATAACTGTCGTTCACTATCATTTGAGAAAGATTTATCTTACCTGAACAGGTCGATATCGTTGTTTTTCCTGTAGTATACTTTGCTATCCATAAATTCCTGTGTAGCAAGAATGGCGGGATTAGGCATTTTTTCGTAGGCCCTGGATATCTCAATCTGCTCTTTGTTTTCGTGGATCTCTTCCAGGCTGTCGGTATGGCTGGCAAATTCTTCCAGTTTATTATGCAGTTCTTCCCTCAGGGAAATATTGATCTGGTTAGCCCTCCTCGCAATGATGGCTATAGACTCGTACAGGTTACCTGTCTTTGATTTGATCTCTACCAGGCTTTTGGTTTCTATCACACTGGCGGTGTTACCGCCCATTTGCCTTCTTAGCTTGCTCATTTTTGAGGTTGTTTAAAAAGTTATTTGATTGTGTTTTGTATTTATTCACTTCATCTAAAAACTTGCTGTCGTTGAAACGATCGGCGAAATCCCCGCACTCCGCCACTACTTTTTCGTAGCGTTCTTTTTGCTTTTCTTCATAACTCATCACTGCATATTTGTAGTAGGATCTGATGGTTTGAAGTTTGTATTCGTCTGCTTTTTTAGAATCAGGGAAATTATCAGATACGTTCCCGAATGCAATAGCCGCTGCTTTATAATAACCGAGGTTATAATACAATTGTGCAGCTTTGAAATCTTTCTCTTCTAATTTCACCCTGCACTTATCAATAATATCTGTTGCATCCTTTCCCCTTGCAGAGTTGGGGTGCGTATTGATAAAAGCCTGCATCAGCTGCATGGTCTTATTGGTGTTGGTCTGGTCAAGGTCTGTTTTGGGCGACTGTTTAAAATAGCAGAAAGCGCGCATGTAATCACATTCCTCGCTGTGCGGACTGGTAGGGAAGTTCTCCACGAAATTTTTGAAGAGGTTCTCCGCATTGAGGTAATCCTTATCATAATAGTATGAGAAAGCATACTTATAATACATATCCTCATAACGGGCTGTTCCTTTTACATAAGGGAAGATATCTTCAAAGAGCTGTGTTGCTTTTCCATAATCCTTATTGGCATAATATTGCTCTGCCATTTTCAATTTATACTCATAATCCTTACTCTTAAAGATCTTGGAGAACTTATTAGAGCATGAGCCGAGCAACAATACCGATAGCATTAACAATAGGATCCTATTCATACAAGTTGGCAAAATTAGTTATTTGCGGGCAATTTATAAAGTCCAATTCTGGTTTGGGCCTCCAGGTAGTTAAGAAATACATAAAATGTTTAGCTACAGGCCATTAGCCGCCAAAAATAAAGGCTGCCCTATTTGACAGGGCAGCCTTTATAGTATTAAAACGAAGGCTTATTTATTATCGCCTTCTCCTTCCTGCAATTTGGCTTTGATCTCAGCTAAAGCGCCCAGGTCGCCCAGGGTGGCTTTTTCTACCTTGCTCTGGATGGTCTTAACAGCTTTCTTGGTTTTGTCAGATTCGGCTTTCGCTTCTTTCTTGGCTGTTTCCTTTTCTTCTGCTAAAGACTGTTCCCAGATGCGTGCATGGCTCAGAACAATGCGTTTTTCGTTACGATCGAACTCAATTACCATGAACTGGGCTGTTTCATCGGCCTGTACCTGCTTGCCATCTTCCTTGTTCAGGTGACGGTTAGGGGTAAAGCCTTCCAGCCCGTACTGCAATTGTACCAGGGCACCTTTCTCATCCTTACGGGTAACAGTACCTTCATGGATCGTACCTACTGCGAAGGTATCTTCCAGGGCATTCCAGGGATCTTCTTCGAGTTGTTTGTGTCCTAACTGCAATTTGCGGTTTTCTTTATCAATGCTGAGGATGATCACATCAATGTGCTCCCCTACTTTGGTATAGTCTGTCGGGTGATTGAAACGTTTCAGCCAGCTCAGGTCGCTGATGTGAATCATACCGCCGATACCTGGTTCCAGTTCAACAAATACGCCATAAGGAGTGATGTTTTTCACCAGCCCTTTGTGTTTGCTGCCTTCAGGGAATTTGGTTTCGATGGTGTTCCATGGGTCCTGGCTCATTTGTTTGATGCTCAGGCTCATTTTGCGGGCATCTTTGTCAAGCGTTACCACTTTGGCTGCATACTCATCTCCCAGTTTGAAGAATTCCTTCGCATTGATCGGAGTATTTGCCCAGGTAATTTCAGATACGTGAACCAGGCCCTCAACACCAGGCTGAATTTCCAGGAATGCACCGTAATCTTCAATATTCACCACTTTACCTTTCACAACAGAACCTTCTGCCAGTCCTTCAGGCAAGACATCCCAAGGATGCGGGGTCAGTTGTTTCAGGCCTAAGCTGATACGTTTTTTGTCGTCGTCGAAATCCAGTACCACCACTTGCAATTTCTGGTCCATCTTCACCACTTCGCTTGGGTGAGAGATACGTCCCCATGAAATATCTGTGATATACAGCAGACCATCCAAGCCACCCAAGTCCATGAACGCACCGAAATCTGTGATATTTTTCACCACACCTTCCAGTACCTGTCCTTTCTCGAGTTTGCTCATGATCTCTGCGCGTTGTGCTTCGATATCGCTTTCGATCAGCGCTTTGTGCGATACTACGGCGTTCTTGATGGCCTCGTTAATCTTCACCACTTTGAACTCCATAGTCTTACCCACAAACTGATCATAATCGGTAACGGGCTTCACGTCGATCTGTGAACCTGGCAGGAAGGTTTCCATACCAAACACGTCAACGATCAGGCCACCTTTTGTTTTGCTGGTAACAGTACCTGTAATAACCTCACCTGTCTTATGAACCTCAACGATTCTTTCCCAGGCACGGAAGATACGGGCTGATTTACGGCTCAGGTGAAGGTTACCCTGGCGGTCTTCTTTCTCAACCACCATAACTTCTACTTCATCACCAATTTTCAGGCCCTGTACATCGCGGAATTCGTTCAGTGAAACCAGTCCGTCGCTTTTGAAACCGATGTTTACAACCACATCTGTTTTAGTCAAAGCAACCACGCCGCCTCTCACGATCTCACCATCTTCAATCTGTACGAAAGTATTATCGTACACTTTATCGTACTTTACCCTGTCTGCTTCGGCATAATGACTCACGTTGCGTTTGTCAATGCTCCAGTCAAAATCATCATGCGCTGTTTCCACAACAGGCGCTGCTACAGGTGCATTTGTTGTCGCAGTAGTAACTTCTGCTGCCTCAGCGGCCGCGGCGTTCTCCTGTGCATCTGCGTTTAATTGTTTATTGAATAAGTTCATAAAATATCCCGACTGTTTTTATTCGGGGTTGCAAAGGTACAAAGACTGTCTTAAAACAGGAAGTTTAAGCCCGTTTTTTCGGTCAAAAAGGGCAATTTCAGGGCTTTTACCCCCTTATTCCACTTATTCCACCTAATGCAAGTCCCTGGCCGCCCCCCGGTCCTTAACAGGAAATCAGTACCCGGTACCCCGCTTTAAACAAAAAGTTAACCTTAAAAAAAAACTATTCTTATTAACCTGCTTTTCTTAACTTGACATTGATTTTAAACCTAAAAAAAGCAATATGAAAAAAATCTTTCTTGCCATGCTCGCATTTGTTGGTATGGTAACTATTTCTAATGCACAAACCGACAAGGCAAAAGAAAAGGAAAAGGCAGCCAAAGCCGCCACTGTTAAAAAGACCGCCCCTGCTGCTGCCACTAAAATGACGCCCCCTGCACCTGCCAAAGCCGCAGCTTCTGGTCAGAAATTAAAAGCTGATGGTACACCCGATATGCGCTACAAGGAAAATAAAGGTAAAGCTGCCCCGGTAGTACACACCAAAAAAGATGGTACCCCTGATATGCGTTACAAAGAAAATAAAGATAAGAAGAAAGGATAGTGCCTTGTTGTAAAACTGTATTTGGAACCTGGAGTCAACAACTCCAGGTTTTCTTTTAGGACTGTATATAGTTCTGCAGGTGGTTGATTGTCTCTGCCTGGTTCAGGATGGTTTCTGTTACCACATCATTGATAGAGATAATACCTGCCAGCTGCCCGTTTTCCATTACCGGTAAGTAGCGCAGTTTATGGGATGACATGAGTTGCATGCAGGTTTCAATCGTATCATCTTTATTTACGTGCGGAAAGTCGGTTGTCATGATCTCACCAACCAGTGTATCATTGGAATGGCGGCCCTTGAGGATCACTTTGCGGGAATAATCGCGCTCTGTCAGTATCCCGGCAAAGCTTCCATTTTCCATGACCACAACAGAGCCAATGTTTTGGTTGGCCATGATCTCTAATGCTGCTATAACAGTTACGGCGGGGGATACGGTTACTACCCGGTCACCTTTGCGCCTGAGAATATCGCTCACTTTTCTCATGGAAATTTTTTTCTTAAGATAAAGCATTTATATGATTTCTGCAATAGCTTTTGCAGCAATCCATCCGCTGGTCCAGGCATGCTGAAAATTAAAGCCGCCCGTAATGCCGTCTATATCCATTACTTCACCGGCAAAGAACAATTTCGGTATGATCCGGCTTTGCATTGTATTAGGATCGATCTCGTTTAGTTTAACACCTCCGCAGGTAACAAATTCTTCCTTGAAAGTCGTTTTCCCTTCCACAGCAAACTCCTGTGCTACAAGGTTCCTGATCAGTTTGTTTTGTTCCTTAGAAGGCAGGTCGGCCCAGCGCCACTCCTGTTTAATATCGCTTAATGCTATAAGGTAGAGCCATAACCTGTTGGGTAGTCCGAATGGGTTTTTATGGTATATCTTTTGTGCTGCTAATTCCTCCCGTAGTGAAGCCCACCTGTATCGCAGGCTTTGTTCATTGTAATCCGGTATCCAATTCACCAGGATAGAAAAGGTATAGTTCCGTTGTGCCAGTTCCCTTGCCCCCCAGGCCGATAAGCGTAAGACTGCCGGCCCGCTCATTCCCCAATGTGTAATGAGCAATGGCCCGGCTTCGGAAAGTTTACTTCCAGGAACTTTCACTTCTGCCCGTTCCACGCTTACCCCCATTAATGCGGTAACCGGGTTTCCGGGCATATTAAAGGTGAACAGGGATGGAACCGGTGCTTCAATTGTATGCCCTGTTTGCTGCAACCATTGAAACATGGCTGACTTGGGATATCCGCCGGAAGCAATACAGATGAAGTCTGCGGTCTGTTCGCCCTGGTTTGCTGTTGTCAGCCGGAAGCCATCAGCTACAGGTTCCAGACTGCAGACCTCTGATCGCATCTCTATCTGCACGCCATACTTATCAGCCTCGCGAAGCAAGCAATCAATAATAGTTTGTGAATGATCAGTTACCGGGAACATGCGGCCGTCGGCCTCTGTTTTAAGTTTCACATTTCTTTCTTCAAACCATTGAATGGTGTCGTTGGTATTGAACCAGTGAAATGCTTTCTTTATAAAGTGCTGGCCGCGGGGATATCTTTTAACCAGCTCCGGTATTTCGAAGCAGGCATGCGTGGTATTACAGCGACCGCCGCCGCTTACTTTTACTTTGGACAACAGTTTATTGCTCTTTTCAATAATGGTCACTTTCAGCGCGGGGTTCATACGTGCCGCATTGATCGCACAGAAAAAGCCTGCTGCGCCACCTCCTATCACTACCAATCGTTTTTGCATATTCCATGAAACGAAGCGCCCTCTTTGGAAGAGGGCGCTGTTTAATAATATTTCGTATTAAGGTTCGGGTTTGCTTTTTCAGCTGTCTCAATAATACTATAGTCGGACAGTATCAGTGCTTTATCACGTTTGATGCATACATCATGTTCAAAGTGAACAGATGGTTTGCCATCGCGTGTTTTTACGGTCCAGCCATCTTCGTCGGTATACACTTCTTTCGACCCCAGGTTGATCATGGGCTCGATGGCCAATACCAGGTTTTCTTTCATTTTGGGTCCGTTACCACGTTTACCATAGTTAGGGACCTGTGGGTCTTCGTGCAGGTTTCTGCCAAGCCCGTGTCCTACTAACTCCCTGACCACCCCGTACCCGTATTTTTTTTCTGTATGTTCCTGTATGGCATAGGAGATGTCTCCTATCCTGTTGTTCACGGTTGCCTTTTCAATCCCCTTGTATAAGGATTCCTTGGTTACGCGCACCAATTGTAATACTTCCTCATTCACATCTCCCAGTACAAAAGTATAAGCATGATCGCCGTGCCATCCGTTCAGGATCACACCCATGTCTACAGACACAATATCACCTTCTTTCAGGGCCTTATCATTCGGGAACCCATGTACTACCACATCATTTACTGAAGTACATACAGAATAGGGATAACCGCGGTAATTGTGAAAGGAAGCAACGGCATGGTTGTCTTTCACAAATTCAGCGCACAGTTTGTCAATCTGTAATGTAGTCATACCCGGTTTCAGCACTTTGGCCACTTCGGTCAGTGTTTTACTCACCAACGTTGCGGCTTCTTTCATTAGTGCTATTTCGGCCTCGGTCTTATAGATCATTGTATTAACTCTTCTGGTCATTGTAAAAAAGAAACCTGCCAGGTTACTGGCAGGTTTACAAAGTTCGCTATTATTTCTTTAAATCTTAAATAGTAGAGGTAGAAACTGTTTGCCTGCCCTGTACACGACCGCTCTTCATCAAACCATCGTACTGGCGCATGAGCAGGTAGGTTTCTATCTGCTGTAAGGTATCAAGGATAACACCTACCATGATCAGTAATGAAGTACCACCAAAAAAGGTACTGAACCCCTGTGTCACATGCAGGCGCTGTGCGAAACCTGGCAGGATACCCACAAACGCCAGGAAGATAGCGCCGGGCAATGTAATCTTATCCATGATAGAACCAATATAATCAGCAGTAGGTTGGCCTGGCTTTACGCCGGGAATAAATCCGTTGTTGCGTTTCAGGTCTTCTGCAATCTGTTTGGGGTTAAAGATCAGCGCTGTGTATAAGAATGTAAAGCCGATAACCATTACAGCGTAAATGATCATGTACCATACGTTACTGTGGTCGTTAAATATCTTTACAATACCCTGTGCCGAATCAATATTGGTAAAGGATACCAGCGTTGGCAGGAACATAATGGCCTGTGCAAAGATGATAGGCATTACACCGGCACTGTTCACTTTAACCGGCAGGAACTGGCGCGCACCACCAAACTGGCGGTTGCCGATGATCTGCTTGGCATAGTTTACAGGTATCTTTCTGACCCCCTGTACAAGGATGATCAGTCCCATAATAATGGTAATCAGGATGGCGATTTCAATCAGGAACAACAATAAACCACCGCCGCCTCTTTCGCCTTTGGCGCCAAATTCCTGGATGATGGATTGCGGGAATCTTGACAGGATACCCACCATAATAATGATGGAAGTACCGTTACCCAGTCCCTTGTCCTGTATTTTCTCACCGAGCCACATGACAAACAAAGTACCGGCTGTCAGTGTTACCACAGTAGAGAACCAGAAAAATGGTTTGTATGCAGGCAGGATGGCTTCTGCATAACCGGGACTATTCAGGTAAGCTACATAGGCGCCTGCCTGGAATACGGTTACAATAACAGTGAGGTAACGTGTCCATTGATTGATTTTCTTGCGGCCGCTCTCTCCTTCTTTCTGCACTTTCTGTAATTGGGGCACCAGGATGGTCATCAACTGCATGAAGATAGAAGCAGAGATATACGGCATGATACCTAATGCAAGAATGGATGCCTGTGAAAAACCACCGCCGGCAAACATATCAAAAATGCCAAGCAGGCCAGTACTTTTTGAAGCTTTCTGCGCTGCTTCGATGCCATTCGGATCGAGACCAGGTAGTACGATGTGATTTCCGAATCTGTAAGTAAATACCAGTGCCAGAGTAACAATGATCTTGTTACGCAGTTCTTCAATGGCCCAGATATTCTTTATTGTCTGAATTAGTTTTTTCACTTTGAATGCAGTTGAAAGCGTTAATACTCAAAACCAAAAAGACGCATCTTCAGATGCGTCTGGCAAATTACGGTAAAATTACTTTACAATTTCAATGCTTCCGCCTGCTGCTTCAATAGCGCCTTTGGCTTTTTCGCTGGCAGCATTCACTTTGAAAGTAAGTTTGCCCTTCAATTCACCGTTGGCCAATACTTTCACTTTATCTGTGCGACTGATCAGGCCATTGATGTACAGGTTTTCCAGGGAAATTTCTGTAAAACCGTATTTTTCTGCCAGCTGATCGATCTGACCCAGGTTAAACACTTTGAATTCAACACGGTTATTATTTTTAAAGCCGCGTTTAGGGATACGACGCTGGATAGGCATCTGACCACCCTCATGGGCCATTTTGCTTTTATAACCGGCACGGCTTTGTCCGCCTTTATTACCTTTGGTAGAAGTACCACCTTTACCGGAAGCTTCCCCGCGGCCTAAACGTTTTTCTTTGTGTATTGCGCCTTCTGCGGGCTTAAGTGTGTGTAATTTCATTTTGTACTGATTTTGAACTTTACGGGGAATCGCCCCTCGCTGGTAATTTAGAAATGCAAAATTAAAAATGTAAAATTAAAAAATGAATAAGCAAAGATTGGCAGTTGTTTTAAAGTTTACAACTGTCCCTCTTTAATTATTCATTGCCATCAGAAATTAAGCGATCTCTTCAACCTTTACCAGGTGGCTAACTTTGTTAACCATACCAAGTATCTGGGGAGTAGCTTCAACTTCTTTTGAGGCATTGAGTTTCTTCAAACCCAGGGCGATCAGTGTCTGCTTCTGGCGTTCAGACCTGTCAATACCGCTTTTTACCTGTGTTATTTTAATCTTTTTCATAATACTATTCATTGGGTCAATTGCAAAGGCCTCATCTTCTGACTTTTGCCTTTTGACTTTTGATTATTTCCTTTTACGCCGCCTTCCGGCTCTTATCCGTTAAATACTTTGCTCAACTTTACCGTACGTTGTTTTGCTACGGCTATTGGTTCCCTTAACAGGCCCAATGCTTTGATGGTAGCTTTTACCACGTTATGAGGGTTAGCAGAACCTAAGCTTTTTGCAAGTACGTCGGTAACACCGGCGCTTTCAAGTACAGCACGCATGCTGCCACCTGCGATCACACCCGCACCATGTGCGGCTGGTTTGATCAATACCTTGGCTGCGCCTTCTTTCGCCCACTGGTCGTGCGGAATGGTTCCGTGCATGATAGGCACTTTTACCAGGTTCTTTTTAGCATCTTCAATACCTTTTGTAATAGCTTCCTGAACTTCTTTTGCTTTACCCAGGCCCTGGCCTACCACACCATGTTCATTACCTACTACTACCAATGCTGAGAAACTGAAAGTACGGCCACCCTTGGTTGTTTTCACCACACGGTTAATGGCAACTACTTTTTCTTTGAGTTCCATTTCACCACCGGCTTTCACCTTATTTACGTTTACTTTAGACATTTATCTAACGATTAATTGTTGTTAGCAAATTAGAATTGAAGACCACCTTCTCTTGCACCATCAGCAACAGATTTCACACGGCCATGGTAAAGATTACCGCCCCTGTCGAATACACAGGTTGTTAACCCCAGTTCGGTTGCTTTGCGTGCAATGGCAACTCCTACCAGTTTGGCTTTCTCTATCTTGGTAGCTTTCTGTGCTGCAATATCTTTATCTCTTGAAGAAGCCGCAGCCAGTGTTACGCCGGTCACATCATCGATCAATTGTGCATAGATATCAGCATTGCTTCTGAATACAGAGAGGCGTGGATTTTGGGCAGTACCAGACACCTTCTTACGGATGCGATACCTGATCTTTTGCCTTTGAATTAACTTACTCATCTTTTTATATTTATCAACCTCCGATACGGCCGGAGATCTGTTTCTGATTTATGGTTTATTTACCTGCTGCTTTACCTGCTTTTCTTCTCAGTATCTCACCAGCATATTTAACACCCTTACCTTTATATGGCTCCGGCTTACGTAAGCTGCGTAATTTCGCTGCTACCTGGCCCAGCAATTGCTTATCGATCCCTTCGATGGTGATTTTAGGGTTTTGTCCCTTTTCAGTTACGGTAGTTACTTTCAATTCTTTAGGTATTTCAAAAACGATGTTGTGAGAATAACCCAAAGCGAGATCGAGTAAGTTACCGGTATTGGCAGCTTTATAACCCACACCCACTAATTCCAGTTCTTTCCTAAATCCTTCGGTCACACCTTTTACCAGGTTAGCAACCAGGGCGCGGTACAAACCGTGCATGGCGCGGTGACGGATCTGGTCTGTGGGACGGGCAAATGTTACATGACCATCTTTCACTTCAACAGTAATATCCCTGTCAATCGCTTCTTTCAATTCGCCTTTAGGTCCTTTTACAGTGACAATATTATCGCTGTTTACTGATACGGTAACACCTGCAGGTACTACAACCGGTTGTTTTCCAATACGAGACATAGTCGTTTAACTTTTTTGTTGTTGATTCAATAGATCCGGTCCGTGTTCTGCTCCGACTAAAAAGCATAATTGTCAGACCGGAATGTTTATAGTTCCTTAAGAGATATAACAAAGCACTTCACCGCCAACATTCTGCGCTTTCGCCTGTTTGTCGGTCAGTACGCCTTTGGATGTGCTCAGGATGGCAACGCCCAAGCCATTGATCACACGTTTGATCTCGGCTGGTTTTGCATACTGGCGCAGACCCGGACGGCTTACCCTTTCCAGGGAACGGATAGCAGGTTGTTTGGTTGACGGATCGTATTTCAATGCGATCTTGATCAGCCCTTGCTTGTTATCTTCCTCGAATTTGTATTTCAGGATATAACCCTGTTCGTACAGGATCTCTGTCATACGCTTTTTCAGGTTAGAAGCAGGGATCTCAACCAGCCTGTGGCCAGCCAACTGCGCGTTACGAATCCTGGTTAAGAAGTCTGCTATAGGATCAGTTACCATGTTTATTTGAATTAAATCTTGTTCACAATTTTATTACTACGACAGTGGTGCATTGCCCCGTGTCTTTGATTACCAGCTTGCTTTTTTCACACCCGGTATCTTGCCATTCAGTGCCATATCACGGAAGATCACCCTTGAGAGACCGAAGTATCTCATGTAACCTTTTGGACGTCCCGTTAACTGGCAACGGTTTTTCAAACGAACGGGTGAAGCGTT
>JBHAFM010000097.1:0-15472 GCA_041856175.1 Sediminibacterium sp. | reverse complement strand
TCGTTTTCCAGTTCAGCCCATATCATTTTCTGGCCATTGAGTGTGCCATGGCTTATATTGTAATTAGACCTAAGGTACAAAGGCAGGTTTGCCAGCTCTGCTTTTTTGAGTGGTTTTATTCCAGCCTGTAAGCCGAAATATTGCTCCATATATTTAGCTATCTCCTGCATTGCGGCACAATAATAACATAAAAATGCACAATAACAAAAAAAATGTTAGCGTGCAAATTTATGTTATAGTCAAATTAATCATTGAAAACATCCATGGCTTTATCGAGTTCCTCATTTACAATTTTGGCATAAATCTGTGTTTCCCGGAGTTGTGAATGCCCCATGAGTTTTGAAACCTTATCAATACTTATGCCTTTGCGAAGTGCCCGGGTTGCCCAGGTGTGGCGGCTGATATGGAAAGATAAGGGCTTATCAATCCCTGCTTTTTTTGCCAGTAACTTAAGGTTCTTGTTAATGTAAGCAGTTGCACTGGATATTTGGCTGTACGCTTCTTCCGGGATGCTTAAATCCACATCATTATCCAGCATGGGAAAAATAAAGTCTGTTGGCCTGGACTTTTTTGTGTGGTAGGATTTGACAATCTCGATCGCTTTATTAGGCAGCTTGATAGACAATTGCGATTTGGTTTTGTGTATAGCAATATGAATATGTGAACCATTGAAATTGCTCCACCTTAGTTTCAGCACATCGGAAATACGGAGACCGCCGGTATAAGATGCAAAGATAAACATCATCTTATGCAGGTGCATTCTTTCTCCGGGTTCTGTGGCCACATCTTCAATGGCCTTTAATTCTTCATCGGATAAAAAGGAACGGGAGGTCTTTTCCAGCTTTAGTTTATATTTTGGAAATGGGTTGTGCTGGTAATCTATTTTATCGAGGCGTAAAGCATCATTAAACAGCTTGCGCAGGAATTTGAGATGTTTGTGTATAGTATTTGTTTTGAGTTCCATGGTGCCGCGGAGATACCTTTCGTACCTGGCAAGAAATTCCGGAGTAATATCCTGGAATTCTAAAGACTTGTATTTTACATATTCCTTCAATGTGCGTATGGTGGAACTATGTGTGATATGGGTGCTTATTTTACCATCGGCTTTGTAATTGTTGACAGCCTCATCAGCGAAAGCAAAGAAATCAGTTGGTTTTTTACCATATATTTTCTCTTTGAGCTGCCGGGTAGTGAGTGATCTTGAAATGGTTTCATGCTCGAAAACCTCATCCTGTAACTGGGCAAACTTATTGGTTATAAAGGAGTTGAGCCTTGCACTGTTCTTGAATTTTGACTTGATTTTGTTTTTGTCGTCATCCCAGCAATCTAATGGTACCATGACCCCAGATGAGATATAACTAATTTTCCTGTTTTTTATGATACGAAAATGTACAGGTGCTTCCTCTTTTTTATTGAGCTTATCCTTTCGGTAAATGATAGATACAGTAGGCATTTCAGCGATTTATTTAATGATATAAATTTACTGAAAAAACCTAAAAGTGGGGTAAACAATGGGGTAAACATTTTGCTCATTTTTGCTCTTTTTTATGCACCTAAATGATTTTACTTAATTTATAAATAATTGATAATTAGGTATATTAGTGCAAACCAGCGAAAACCGAAGAAATAAAATTAGTCCCGTCCGGTCCGCATTTTTTTCACTTCATTTCCGGATAAAACCCGCTCCAGTAGTGGGTTTTATCGTTTTTAGAATTTTCGTGAGCCTATTTTTGAGTCTATAAAAACCCCATGCGGCTCAATATCTTACTCATTCTGATGCTATTTTATGCAGCCTGATTATGAAGATGTAAACTTTACCTGACCTCATAGAACTTTATTCAACCTGATTGTTGACATTAAAGGGCGTTGTTAGTAAGGATCATATACACTTGCACGTAAGCTACCCTCCAAAGTTGAGCATAAGTGATATGCTTAAAAGGTTGAAGGGCAGAAGTGCTAAGATATTGCTGGAGGGATATTCAGAATTAAAGAAGCGATATTGAGGCGGTCATTTATGGGGCATAGGCTATGGAGTTTGGAGTACAGGTAACATAACTGATGAAATGATCCAGGAATATTTAGACCATCACAAAGAAGGCCCAAACAGTGATCAGAATTTCATTCCGGAGTAACAGTAAACTTCAGTTTAAGGTTTTCAATAGGCTTCGGCTTACAACTGGCTTTAGCCTTTCTGTCAACCTATGGGTTTCCAAATGGCCAAAAGAAACCGCTCCATAACTGGTGAACTGGCAATTCCAGACTGGTTTTTCACAGGTTATTTAAACAACTTGAGGATTACAAGCGCATGAATATTGTGGCACCATGAAGTATATAGTGAGCGGAATGATGCTTAATAAATGCCAGTGCCAGATTTTGTATATAAGGGTCAAATTCGCCTTTGGGGGTACTGGATATGCCTGTACCTTATATTTTCCCGTAATAACAACCAAAGAAAATCCTTAATCCCGTTTCATTTGTTAACTTAACGTGCGATTTTGCAGGAATACGGACAGAATTTTTGCGCTGGTAATGCAAATCTTCCATATTAAATTTGTTGTGATGCGTTTTCTATTTTCGGTTGTTCTGCTAATACTATCGCTCTCTGTTTTTCCTCAAAGCGAGCGTTACAATTTTTCCAAACTTGATATTTTTTCCGGCCTTTCCCATAACCAGGTTAATACAATATTAAAAGACGCTGATGGTTTTTTGTGGTTTGGAACATTGTCGGGTCTCAATCGGTACGATGGATATTCCTTTAAAATATTTAAAAAAAAATATAACGACAGCTTGTCGTTGCCCGATAATTATATTCTCTCACTGTATGAATTGCCCGATAGTAAGATGTGGGTGACAACCAGGGCAGGCGCGTGTATTTATGATTCAAAAACGGAAAAATTTAACGCTGATTATTATAACTATTTGCAGGCGCTTGGTTTGCCTTCCGGCTCAGTCATTAATATCGTAAAAGGAAACAATGGCAGATACTGGTTTCTTTACGACAACCTTGATTTGTACCTCTATTCATCTATAGAAAAAAAAACAAAACCGTTCCGGCCGCATTTTACATTCAATCCTGCTGAAAAAATTACGGCTGTTAAAGAAACGGAAGACGGAAGACTATGGCTGGTGTATCAAAATGGGTTTTTGCAGGAATATGATATAAAGGAAAGCAGGATTATATTTTCCAGCACTGCTGTACAGCAACTACAAAAAGGAAACATTTCTCATAATCTTTTTGTAGACAGCGACGGAGATATCTGGCTATGGGATTACACGTATGGCGTGTTGCTTTTTAACCCGCAACGCAATTTGATCAGGTCGTTTAATGAAAATTCATTTCCGTCGAAGTTGGGTTCAAACCTTATAACTCAAATCGTTCAGGATAACAAGGGATTGATTTGGGTGTCTGCTGACCACGGGGGGGTTACGCTGATCGACAAAAAAAACAACTTTAAACTCAGCTACCTGTTGAACGATCCCAAAGATCAACAAAGCCTTAGCCATAACAGCATTACTGCACTATATAAGAGTGATAATGGAATTATCTGGCTGGGAACTTACAAGAAGGGGGTTAATTATTTTAATGGCAACATTCTGCAATTCCCGCATTATCATTACCAGGAATCGAACGCCAGGAACCTTCCATACGATGATGTGAACCGCTTTGTGGAAGACAAGCAGGGGAATATCTGGATTGGGACTAACGGCGGAGGATTGATTTATTTCGACAGGAAAAACAATACATTCAAACAATACCTGCATGATGCTAACAATTCCAATAGCCTGTGTAATAACGTCATTGTAAGCTTGTGGATGGATCATGAAGACATACTTTGGATTGGAACTTATTTCGGCGGCCTTAATAGTTTTGATGGCAGGAAATTCACACACTACAGACACAATGATAAGGATTCTTCCAGTTTGGCTAATGACAATGTATGGGAAATATTTGAAGACAAAGAACAACGCTTATGGATAGGCACTTTAGGTGGTGGTATTGATCTTCTTGACAGGAAAACAAACCGGTTTGAACATTATCAATATAAAGCAGACAGGCAAAGCCCGCTGAGTTCCAACTTTATTTCAGCCATTTTACAGGACAAGAAAGGAAATTTATGGATAGGCACGGTGTCAGGGATTGTTGTTTTTGAAAAGAATAAAAATACACCAACTTTTTATCAGCAAACCAAGGGCAAAAACGGTTTAAGCGACAATAATATTATCTGCTTTTTAGAAGACAGCAGGGGAAGAATGTGGGTAGGAACCAGGGAAGGTCTGAACCTGTTCAATGAGCAAGCAAAAAGCTTTCAATTATTTACTACAGCAGATGGCCTTCCGGATAATATGATATTAAATATGCTGGAAGACAATCATCAAACATTTTGGATTTCAACGCCTAACGGATTGTGTAATGCTATTCCCAAACAAAACAAAAACGGTGTTGGTTTTTCTATTATTAATTATGATGAGCGCAACAACCTTCAAAACCGAGAATTTAATGAAAATGCAGCGCTCAAAACACGGGCAGGTGAATTGATTTTTGGTGGACCTTCCGGTTTTAATATTATTAATCCTTCTGCAATTCAGCAATTTGCCTATCGTCCTAAAATTCTTTTCACCGGTTTTCAGCTATTGGATAACAATATTGAACCTGGTGAGCTGGTCAATAACCGTATTCTTCTGAAACAGTCTGTATCACAGATTCAAAGTATCGACCTGAAGTATAAAGAAAATGTTTTCTCTATTGAATTTACTTCGCTCGATTTTGCCCATAGCGCCCGTGATAAATATGCATACATGATGCAGGGATTTAATACGGATTGGTTATATGCCGATGGCAGCCAACGAAGGGCCACTTATACGAATCTCGTCCCCGGCCATTATATTTTTAAAGTAAAGGCTTTGAGCAGGGATGGTTTGTGGAGCGATGTAAAAACTTTGCAGATTAATATTGCGCCCCCATTCTGGCGAACACCCCTTGCTTATGTTATTTATGTATTGATAACAGCAGGAATATTCCTGTTGATAAGACGCATTACATTAGACAGGATACATATGCGCTTTGAACTGCAGCAACAACGCAGGGAAGCAGAAAGAGCGCATATGCTTGAGCAGCTAAAGACAAAATTCTTTACCAATGTAAGCCATGAATTCCGGACGCCTTTAACCCTCGTTATTTCTCCGTTAGACCGAATCATTAAACAACTTAGTGATGGTGAACTGAAAGGGCAATTAAACCTTGTTCAGCGTAATGCAAAACGCTTGTTGAACCTCATAAACCAGCTATTGGATTTCAGAAAGATGGAGGTACAGGAAGTAAAACTACACCCAGCAATTGGCAACATTATCAGCTTTGCCAGGGATATCAGTTACTCATTTACGGATGTAGCAGAAAAGAAGAAAATTCAATTTGCGTTCTCTTCCAATGTTGACAGTCTTGAAATTTATTTTGACAAGGATAAGATTGAAAAGATCCTGTTTAACCTGCTCTCCAACGCTTTTAAATACACCCATGATAATGGAACAGTAGGCATCAACCTGGTGTATAACGAACCTTTAAATGCTGAAGGTGATGGAACGCTTGCCATAGAAGTAAAAGATACAGGCATTGGGATTCCTGCAGATCAGCATGAAAAGATTTTCGAACGATTCTTTCAAACGGATGTTCCGGAAAGCATGGTGAACCAGGGAACGGGTATTGGTCTGGCCATTACAAAAGAGTTTGTAAGACTTCATAACGGTATCATAACTGTAAAAAGCGAACCGGAGAAAGGTTCTTGTTTTACAGTATTACTGCCTGCTAAAAAAATGTATGAACCTTCAGCCCGGATCACAACCACATCAGTGCGGGCAGAAGTTGCGGAGCAGCTACTGTTGGAAGATGGCAAAAGCAGGGATAAGAAGAAAACGATAATCATAGTGGAAGACAATGAAGACCTGCGCTTTTATTTAAAAGACAACCTGAAGGGGCAATATAATGTTGAAGAGGCCATAAACGGCAAAGAAGGTTGGCAGAAAATAAAACAGATGAATCCGGACCTTGTGGTAAGCGATATTATGATGCCTGTAATGGACGGTGTTGAATTGGCCAGGAAAATCAAAAACGAGACACTTACAGCCCATATTCCGGTCATCTTGCTTACAGCCATGGGAAGTGAGGAAAAACAACTGGAAGGTTTGAAGGCAGGCGTGAATGACTATATTACCAAACCGTTTACTTTTGAAATTCTGGCCTCCCGGATTAGGAACCTGCTGGCACAGCAAAAATTATTGCAGAAAAGATTTCAGAAACAAATTGAAGTTAATCCCGGAGAAGTCACAATAACCCCCGTTGACGAAAAGTTTCTCAAACAGGCTTTGGAAGTTGTTGAAAAAAACATGGACAACGCTGAGTTTTCGGTTGAAGAATTCAGCCGGGATATGTTTATGAACCGTGTCACCTTGTATAGAAAAATTCTTTCGGTTACAGGCAAGACACCCATTGAGTTTGTCCGTTGCATACGTTTGAAAAGGGCGGTCCAATTACTGGAGAAAAGCGGAATGTCGATTGCCGAAATTGCATACGAAGTAGGGTTTAATAACCCTAAGATCTTTACGAAAGCTTTTAAAGAGGAATTCGGCGTAACGCCTTCACAATATATTACCAGTAAACAGGACAAAAGTACTGACGGCCCACCTGTTTGACTAAAATATGATGAAAATCATTTACTTGCAACATTTCATTCCGTAGTCTGCAACATCTGAATACCCTCGTGCAAACAGTACTGGAGTAGTTTTACAGCATCGATTCTGGAAAAAGATTGCTGTATATGAAAATACGACTGCTGCTGTTAAACCTCCTGTTTAGTGCTGTTTTTAATGTCATATTGGCGGCTCCTCCGTCATACATTGAAACAAAAAACGGGGTTATTATTTTTACAGACCCTGTTTTCACCGGAACGGCCAATGCCGTTAAACTTGAAGTAGTTTCAGATAATATCATAAGGGTAAGTGCTGCGCCAGGAAAAGAGATTGGCCCTATCCAAAGTTTGGTAACTGTTTTTAATAAAACATCCAATCCTGCCTGGAATATTGTTTCTTCAAAATATAAACTGACTTTAAAGACAAAAGAACTATCAGCCGTTGTCCATCTCAAAACCGGTAGCATCTCGTTTTTGGATTCAAAAGGCAAAAAAATAATAAATGAAAAACTAACCGCAGGCCGCAGTTTTAAACCTGCCGTATTTGATGGTAAACGTTATTACCATCTTACCCAAACTTTTCAAACAACTGCTGATGATGCGTGGTATGGACTCGGCCAGCACCAGGATGGCATTATGAATTACCGGGGCCAGCAGGTCACTTTCTTCCAGAACAATACAGAAGTGGCCGTTCCCTTTTTGATTTCAAGTAAAAACTATGGCATTCTGTGGGATAATTATTCCCTTACCACGGCCGGCGATGTTCGTCCCCTTCATCCCCTTTCTGCTCTTCAGCTTTTCTCCAAAGACGGAGAACGGGGCTGGCTTACCGCTACTTACCGCAACGACAAATCAAAACCCGGGGATATTATCCTGGAAAGAGCAGAGGATGCTATTAATATGGAATTTCTCAACGAATCCAGGCTAATGCTACCTGAAGAATTTGATCCTGCAGCGGGATCGGTAAACTGGGAAGGGAGTATAGCAAGTTATTTTTCCGGCTTGCATCAACTCCGGTTTATTTATGGTGGCTGCCTTAAAATCTGGTTGAATAACAAACTGGTTCTTGACTGCTGGCGCAAGGCGTGGAATCCGGCACCGGCACTGCTTCCGGTTGAGTTAAAAAGCGGAGAAAGAGTTATTATCAGGATCGAATGGATACCGGAAGGCGATTCCTATTTATCTGCAAAATGGCAGGAGCCTCTTACTAAGGAAGAACAAAATTATTTCAGTTTTTCTTCTGAAGCCGGACAGCAGGTTGATTATTATTTTATTCATGGCAGCAACATGGATGAAGTAATCAGTGGATACAGAAATCTTACCGGCAAAGCACCCATCGTTCCCAAATGGGCTTTGGGTTTCTGGCAAAGCAGGGAGCGATACAAAACAGAGAATGAAATTCTTTCTACAGTCAGTGAGTTCCGGAAAAGAAAAATACCAATTGACAATATAGTTCTTGACTGGAGCTACTGGAAAGAAACAGCATGGGGTAGCCAGGATTTTGATGAAACACGTTTCCCTTCTCCGGACAGCATGATAGATGTATTGCATAAAAAATACCATACGCAAATCATGATCTCTGTTTGGCCGAAGTTTTACGAAGGCATTTCAGCCTACAATGAATTTGAAAAACGGGGATGGTTGTACAAAAGAAATATTGCCGACAGGCAAAGAGATTGGATAGGCAAAGGGTATGTTTCCACCTTCTATGATGCATTCAACAAAGATGCAAGGAAAGGATTTTGGGACCTGATCAATAAAAAAATTTACAGCAAAGGATTTGATGCCTGGTGGATGGATGCAAGTGAACCGGATATTCTGTCGAATGTGAATCCGGAAAAAAGAAAACAGCAAATGACGTCTACCGCGTTGGGCAGTTCTGCAGAATACCTGAATGCCTATTCCCTGCAAAATGCAAAGGGGGTTTATGAAGGGCAGCGTTCAACCGATCCTGACAAAAGAGTTTTCCTTTTGACACGTTCAGGCTACGCCGGTTCGCAACGTTATGCAGCGGCCATATGGAGTGGCGATATCGGTGCTACATGGCACGATATGAAAACGCAGATCGCTGCCGGCGTTAATTTCTCTATGTCGGGGCTTCCTTATTGGACCATGGATATTGGCGGTTTTGTTGTGCCCAAAAAGTTTGAAAAACCCGATGCCGGAAGTCTGGAAGAATGGAGAGAACTGAATACCCGGTGGTACCAGTTTGGAACTTTTGTTCCTTTGTTCCGCTCACATGGACAGTTTCCTTACCGGGAAATATTCAACATTGCCCCTGATAAGCACCCAGCATACCAAAGTTTTCTTTATTACGATAAACTACGCTATCGATTACTGCCTTACATCTACTCATTGGCCGGGGCCGCTTATCATGATGATAACACAATCATGCGCGGATTGGCGATGGATTTTGCAAAAGACTCGGCTGTTTTAAATATAAACGATCAATATTTATTTGGCCCTTCCCTGCTGATCAATCCTGTTTGCGGATACAAACAAACAACCCGTGAAGTGTACCTGCCAAAGTGTGCAGGATGGTATGATCTCTATTCAGGTAAATGGTTTGCAGCAGGACAAAAAATTATTGCTGACGCTCCTTATGAAAGAATGCCTGTGTTTGTAAAAGCAGGTTCCATCCTTCCTTTTGGCCCTGATTTGCAATACAGCTCCGAAAAACCGGCTGATACCATTACACTGAATATTTATGGAGGTGCGGATGCTTCTTTCAACCTGTACGAAGACGAAGGAACAAATTATAATTATGAAAAGGGAGCTTATTCCACCATTCTGATAAATTATAAAGAAACAACAAGAACAATGACGATTGAAAACCGGAAGGGTTCGTTCGCTGGAATGTTGCAGAAAAGGAGTTTCCGCGTCAACATAATCGCGCCCGGTAAAACAAAAAGCCTGGATTTTAACGCAGGCTGCGACAAAGAAATATGCTATGAAGGAAAAAAGTTAATGATCAAATTTTAGTCAAGTTAAACATTTAAACATGAAGTCAACCAAAACGATTTGCTTAAGACTAGTGCTGCTTTGGGAAGTCTCTTTTGTATTATTATTAAGCACAACTGCTTTTGCGCAAACAGCAAAAGTTAGTGGTACTGTAATCAATCAACGGACTTCTGCTCCGATCAGGGGTGCAACAATTGCTGTAAAGAATACCAGCCGGTTGGCCACTGCTGATGAACAAGGAAGGTTTACTATCGAAGCATCACGCGGCAATGTGCTTATTATCACAATGGTAGGGTTCCAGCGCACCGAATTAGCAGTTGGCAATAGCAATACTATTGGAGTAAAATTGCTGGAAACCCATGTGCAATTGGATGATGTGGTAGTGATTGGTTATGGCCAAACAAAACGAAAGGATGTTACAGGGGCCATATCGTCCGTAACAGGAGACGAACTCCGTAAAACACAGCCTGTTACTTTTGACCAGGCTTTGCAGGGAAAAGTTCCCGGACTGGTGATACAACAAATATCGGGTCAACCAGGAGGTGCTGTTTCTTTACAAATCCGCGGCTTGTCTTCATTTGGTGTCAGCGCACCACTGTACGTGATAGATGGTATCATAATAGGTGGAACAGCAACATTGGGCAAGGGTACCAATCCTTTGGCGGGAATTAATCCTTCAGAAATTGAATCCATTGACGTATTAAAAGATGCATCTGCAACTGCCATTTATGGCTCACAGGCTACTAATGGAGTTATTATTATTACAACCAAAAGGGGACGTGCGGCTGCACCAAGTATTAGTTATGAGGTTTACGCAGGTATTCAACAGTTGCCAAAGAGGCTTCCGGTGATGGACCTGCAGGAATACGCCACCTTTATCAATGCAAGAAATACTGGTTTGGGATGGGGATTTGATACAAGACCTGCGTTGGCTAACCCTAAATACCTGGGTGAAGGTACCAACTGGCAGAAGGAGCTATTCAGAAATGCACCAATGTCTAATCATACACTCTCAATAAGTGGTGGTGATACCAAAACACAATATCTTCTTTCCGGTTCTTATTTCAAACAAGAAGGAATTGCGCTGGGTTCTGACTTTCGCAGAATTTCTGTAAGGCTTAACCTTGACAATAAAACTACCAACTGGCTGAAAATAGGAACCAGCCTGCAACTGACTAACATAAAAGAAAATGTAAACACATCAAATTCAAATGTAATTAGCACAGCTCTCAGTCAAACGCCCGACATACCTGTAACGAACGCAGATGGCAGTTGGGGCGGTGCTTATAATCCCAACGGCTGGGTTAACAGCACAGTAAACCCTTATGCAATAGCACTTATCAATAAGGATCAGGCAAAAAGAAACCAGGTTTTCGGCAATCTTTATGCGGAAATAACTTTTCTCAAATATTTCGTATTGAGAAATGAAGCGACTGGAAGTTTTTCCATGGCTGCTGAAGACATCTTTAACCCAACATACAAATTTGGCCTGGTGGAAAAAACCATCAACAGCGCCAGGTTTAATTATTCTCAAAGTAATTATACAACTGTCAGAAACTATCTTACTTTTTCCCGGGTATTTAAAAATAAATACAATTTGAATGCCCTGGCAGGGCATGAAGCACAATTGAGCACAGCGGATAATTCAAGCGCAAGCAGAACAAAATTCCCCTCTAACAATGTGCAGACTATCAGCAGTGGTGACCCTACCACAGCCCTCAATTCCGGTGATAAAAGTCAAAGTGCGCAGGAATCATATTTCGGTCGTTTGAATTTGGGCATTAATGACAAATACTTGCTTACCGGTAACGTTCGTGCAGATGGGTCTTCAAAATTTGCGCCCGACAACCGTTGGGTAACAACCTACTCCGGTGCTTTTGCCTGGAAAATTAACAACGAAGCGTTTTTGAAAGATATAAAAGGCATTAATGACCTGAAACTGCGTTTGGGATATGGGTTAACGAATAATCAAAACGTCAGGGATTATGCCTATACAGCTACATTGGCCACTGTTGCAACTGGTTTATCCGGCGTGTCGCAACTAACTCAAAATATAGGAAACCCCTATGTAAAATGGGAAAAAACAAAATACGCCAATATCGGCCTCGATGGTACGCTTTTTAAATGGCGCCTTAATTTTTCAGTAGATTTTTACAACCGCAGAACAGATGGCCTCCTGTTGCAAATTCCGTTACCATTGTATTCAGGAACGGCCATTGGTTGGTCGCCCGGATCATTGAATGCACCTTACGTAAATGTAGGTAGTGTTAATAATAAAGGGTTTGATTTGAGAATTAGCTCTACTAATATCAGCGGAAAAAACTTTACCTGGAAAACAGATGTAACAGTATCGCATAACATCAATGAAGTTATAAAATTGAATACGAAAGATGCATCACTAAATGGAAGCTATAGTAAAACAATTATAGGCCGATCGATAGGTGAATTTTATGGATATATTGTTGACGGGGGTGTTTTTTCAAAAGCAGATGATTTTAAAAAGCATGCGTTACCCGCAAAGAATGGCGCACCACTTCCCGTAGGCCCTGCAGGAGGTAGTATATGGTATGGGGATCTTAAGTTTAAAGATATAAATGGCGATGGTATCATTGATGAAAATGACCAATCTTATCTTGGAACCCCAATTCCTAAATTTCAAATCGGGCTAAACAATTCGTTTTCTTATAAAAATTTTGATCTGAATATATTTTTCAATGCCAATATCGGAAACAAAGTATTTAATCAATTGCATGTTAATGGTGAGAATCCGGGTACGAGCTTTGGCTATCTGAAGTCGTTAATGAATTATGCAAAACTGACATTAATTGACTCCGCCAAATCAGCAACAGACATAAATAATGTATACGTTTCTAATCCCGGCACCAGAATACCAGGCGTCAGAAATGATAATACAAACGATAATAACAGGTTTTCAGATAAATATATAGAGGACGGTTCGTTTGTAAGATGTAAGAATATTTCATTGGGTTATACATTCCCCGCTAAATTATTGGAAAAACTGCAGGTGAAGTCGTTAAGGGTTTATGTCAATGTTTCAAATGCCTTTATCATAACTAAGTATTCAGGAATGGATCCTGAGATTGGTTCATGGGATCCTTTAAATGCAGGTGTTGATTATGGGTTTTATCCGCAACCCCGCGTGTTTACTATAGGAGCGAATATCCAGTTAAACAAGTAAAGAAAATTTTTATACTTAAAAGAGTATTTATGAAACTAATAATAAAAATATTCATCATATCACTGTTAGTAACAGTATTGTGCGGGGGATGCACAAAGAGCTTTTTAGACAGGCCTCCGCTATCGCAAATAAGTACAGATAATTTTTATCAGACTACAAGCGATTTGAGATTGGCAACTGCTGCATTATACAGTGGTTCGCCATGGGGTGATTGGAATTATAACTGCTATTTGCCGGTAGGTGAAGTGCTGAGCGGAAATATGGTGGTTGGTTATTGGGGAGATGCCGTTCAGCTTATCACCTTTTCAGTTACCGGGTTAAATGGAATTATGGGTGCTCAATGGAAATCAATGTACAAGGTGATTGCCCATTGTAATACTACGATCAATGCAATAAAAGAAAAAGCGCCAGGCTCAATTCCTGAAAAAGATAAGAATGCAGCCATTGCAGAAGCCAGGTTTATTCGCGGTTATGCTTATTATAACCTGGCTGTACACTGGGGAGCAGTTCCCATCATTGAAAATAATAGTAAGTTAATAGCAGCTCCGTTGGTAAACCGCATTAAAATTGAAGATGTTTATAAATTTGCTTCCGCTGATTTAACCTATGCCGCTCAAAACCTTCCCCTTACCGATCAGAAAGGCCGGCTTACTACATGGTCTGCACAGGGTATGTTAAGCAAAGTATATTTAACCATGGCGGGACTGAATCAAAGCGGAAACACCCGCAACCAGGCCATGCTGGATAGTGCAAAAAAATATGCGGGAAGCGTTTGTAAAAACAGTGGGTTAGAATTAATGGCTAACTATGCTGACTTGTTTAAAACGCAGTTCAACGATAACCCCGAATCACTATTTGCACTTCAATGGGCTCCCGGGGCTTCCTGGCTGGAAGGAAATATGCTGCAGATATATTCTCCAGGAGGTGGAGAGATATCAGCTAACGGACAAGCAGGCTGGTTTACTATTCAGCCCACTTTTGATATGTTCAACCTGTATACTACAAAAGATACCATAAGGCGTAAAGCTACTTTCATGCTCAAAAACGATCATTATCCTGAGTTAAATACAGAAGGAGGTGGTTTTACTTTCAAAGGTGATGCGGGTTTAAAGAAACATATTATTGGTACAAATAAAGATAATAGCGCTCCAACGATGGATTTGGTTTCTTCTACCGAACATAATTCATTGTTAAGACTGGCAGATGTATACCTGGTTTATGCGGAGGCTATTCTTGGTAATAATGCTTCAACCAGCGATCCGGAAGCACTTTTATATTTCAATAAGGTGCGTGCAAGGGCCGGGATTGATCTTGTATCTGCCATTACTATTGATTCCGTCATCCGTGAAAGAAGGATTGAATTGGCAGCCGAAAGCCATTATTGGACTGATTTGGTGAGGTTATCCTATTATAATCCAACAAAAGCAATCAGCATGCTTAACAGTGAGCAGCGGGTTAATTTTTCTTACAGCAATGGCGTAGCAACACCGGGAACTCCTTATGGCGTAATTACACCAGCCACGATTGGGTCGTTTACATTTCCGATACCATCGGCTGAAATAACAGCAAATCCAAAGTTGGCCGAAGCCCCGGTGCATTATAACTGATATTAACAACTAAAAAAATTATAATGAGCAAGATATTTTATACCCGCATTTATTGTTTATTTCTTTTATTCTTTGCAGTGGCATTCATTTTGCCTGCATGTAAAAAAGACAGAATAGGCCCGCCTGTTATTTCAGGCGTCAGGAACTACGCTGCCTCGCCTAACGACACTGTTGTGCAAACGGTGAACGCAGGCCAGTGGATTGTGGTGCAGGGAAGAAATTTAAGCGGGGTTAGCAGTGCATTTTTTGGCGGCGTACCTGCTACTATCAATACAACTTTACTGACCGATGGAAGTATTGTTATACAGATACCCAACATTCCGTTTCAATCAGTGGCCCGGGAAAAGCTGAATGAAATTATGGTGGTAACTGAAAGTGGCACTGCTACATTTAAAATCAACATTATTGGTGCACCAATCATTTCTTATGTAAAAACCGCTGGTGCATCGCCCAATGATACCATTGCGAAAACTATATTCCCGGGTCAAAAGATCAACATCGTTGGATATAATCTTAAAAACGCCACGAAAATTGCTTTTCAGGGAGTTGCAGCTAACTTAACCGACGTCGTATATACCGATTCAACTGCTATTGTACAAGTGCCTGCTGATTTATCAGGTGGCGATGCTACATTGGCAAATACCATCAGTTATACAAATAAAATTGGAACAGGCATTTTCTCCATCGCCATTATTGGCCCTCCAATCATTATAAGGGTTTCGAATGAAAATCCCTCTACCGGAGATTCGGTTTATCTATATGGAAATAATTTTTTCTCTGTCAAAAGCTTAACTTTTGCAGCAGCAACCATTACTTCTTACAAAGCATCAAACGATGGCAACTCAATTGGATTTGTTGTACCTGCGCTGACCAAAAGCGGACCTATTGTGATTAAAACAATTGGAGGAACCTTTACCACAGCTTTCAATGTTAACGATATATCGACAGGAGCCATATCTAATTTTGAGTGGAGTGGCGTATTTCATTGGGATTGGTGGGGTGGAGCAAGTCTTGCAAGCGGCGAT
>JBHAFM010000096.1:0-14106 GCA_041856175.1 Sediminibacterium sp. | reverse complement strand
TGATGAACTGGCCAAACGCAAGAACAATGATTACAAAGATTTTTTCCTGAAGACGATCAATGATTCCTCTTATTCGGTTGCAGGCGCTGCATTGGAAGCGCTGGCAGTGATTGACTGCCCGAAAGCATTCGCGGAAGCTTCGCGGCTGGCGGGTGAGCATGTTAAGGGACGATTGATTACTGCTGTTTCAGATGCACTGATCACTTGCGGCGACGAGAGCGTCTTCGATATTGTTGCCGCAAAGTTTGATGCCATGCCTGTTTCGCAACAGAAATTTTCTTTTCTCACTTCTTTCGGTGAGTTCTTAACCAAAGTGACTGATCCTGTCAAATTCAAAAAAGGGATAGATTTGATCGTATCATTCAGGGATGCTATTCCCCAGCAAGCCCGCTCCCAAACAGATCCTTATATCAACGCAATGATACTCTCGGGCATTGCTGCGAAAAAAGAAGCGGCCGGCGCCAAAGAACTGGCAGCCTATGTAAAATCAAAACTGCCGGCGAAACCATAAACAGACCAGGTTTACCGCATCATATAAAAGAGGCCCGGACATTTGATCCGGGCCTCTTTTATATGACTTTCTTTTCTGCTACAGTTATATCTTCTCTCCCTGCAGGATTGGTTTCTTTGTTATGCCCTTTTGTTCATTGTATTTTTTTGCAGCAGCAATAAAGCTGACAAACAAAGGCGCCGGCTGTTCCACCGTACTCTTTAGTTCGGGGTGGTATTGTACACCAATGAAGAAAGGATGATGGGGCAATTCGATGATCTCCACCAGTCCTGTTTCCGGGTTGTACCCGCTGGCGACCATACCGTTTGCTTCGAACTGCTCAAGGTAATCATTATTGAATTCATAACGATGGCGATGGCGTTCACTGATCTTGGTTGTACCATAGATCTCATGGGCCAGTGATCCTCCTTTGATCTCACAGGGGTATGCTCCCAGGCGCATGGTTCCCCCCATCATTTTGATCTTCTTCTGCTCCTCCATCATGCTGATGACCGCATTTGAAGTAGAGCTATCCATTTCCATGGAATGTGCATTGGTTAGTCCCAATACATTCCTCGCAAATTCAATCACTGCCATTTGCATACCTAAACAGATGCCAAAGAAAGGCAGTCCTTTTTCACGCGCATACTGCACTGCAATGATCTTGCCTTCAATGCCCCTGAGGCCAAAACCTGGCGCTACGAGCAAGCCATCCAATCCATCTAATTTTTCACCTACATTTTCCTTCGTTATATATTCACTATGCACATTCACCACCTGCACTTTTACTTCATTCACCGCACCTGCATGTACAAAACTTTCCAGGATGGATTTGTAAGCATCCTGCAACTCAATATATTTTCCAATCAGGCCAACTGTTACTTTACTTTTCGGGTATTTCAGCTTGTCAAGAAAGCCTTTCCATTTTTCAAGATTAGGTTCTCCAAAAGAGGGAATGTTTAGTTTTCTCAGGCAGATGATATCCAATTTCTCACGTAACATCAATAAGGGAACCTCATAAATAGTGGAAGCATCCATCGCTTCTATCACGGCTTCCTGCTTTACATTACAGAAGAGCGCAATTTTCCTTTTAATGTCATTGTTCAACGGTTCTTCCGTTCTGCATACAATGATATCGGGATGTACCCCCGTTTCGCTCAGCATCTTTACACTGTGCTGGGTTGGTTTTGTCTTTAATTCTTTGGCTGCACGCAGGTAGGGGATCAGTGTCAGGTGCACCACCATCACATCTTCTTCGGGTAATTCCCATTGCAACTGGCGCACGGCTTCTATGAACGGAAGGCTCTCAATATCGCCAACAGTACCACCGATCTCTGTAAGGATGATATCGTATTGGTTGTTCTCTCCCAATAACAGCATTCGCCTTTTGATCTCGTCTGTAATATGGGGCACTACCTGTACCGTTTTACCGAGAAAATCGCCTGCCCTTTCTTTATTGATAACGGTTTGATAAATACGGCCCGTTGTAACATTGTTTGCCTGTGAAGTATAAATATTCAGGAAGCGTTCATAGTGACCAAGGTCAAGATCCGTTTCGGCGCCGTCTTCCGTTACATAACACTCACCATGCTCGTAAGGGTTCAGGGTACCGGGATCGACGTTGATATAGGGATCAAACTTCTGTATGGTTGCTTTCAAGCCTCTTGCCTGCAACAGCTTTGCAAGCGATGCGGCAATGATTCCCTTTCCTAAACTACTCGTTACGCCTCCGGTAACAAAAATGTACTTGGCCATGATAATGGTTTATTAATTTATGTATTTATTCGTCTATTCGCCGCTATGCAAAAAATATCCAAACAGCCCAACAGGCAGCCTAAACTGCTTTGCGCCAGTGAATTACTAAAATTTGACCTAGGGAAATTGAACTGTGTGAAATATTTCAGAGGTCGTACAAAGGTACAGCAAAAAAAATGATCAAAAAAAATAGCAACCGGCGAACCGTTCGTTTTCCGGTCAAATTGTTAATTTGAGGTGAACATCTTTCCTTAAAAAAATTTGTTATGAAAAAAATACTATTCCTGACAGTTGCCGCTTTCTGTACAGCAGCCTTCTTAGGATACCGTTATAAAGCGCCTGAATCACAATTGCTTAGACCTGCCTGCTATGCCAGTTGCTTCAATAGCGATGTACGTGAACAATTCAGGCAGGAAGCTGCTACGCCTGCTTTTGCCATGATGCATGAAACGCCGGCTAATTTTAAACTGCAACATCCAAAGGGGCAGCCGGTGACTTTCAGGGCCCCCGATGGTTCTGCAGCTATGGGTTACCAGATCAAAAGTGCCAGGAAAACCGATCAATGGATTTTTGTCATACAGGAATGGTGGGGCCTGAACGATTATATCAAACGGGAAAGCGAAACCCTGTCGGGAGAATTAGGCAATGTCAATGTGATAGCGCTTGACCTTTACGATGGCAAAGTAGCGGCCTCGCCTGACAGTGCGATGAAATTAGTGCAGGCTGTTAAAACAGAACGATTGGAAAATATCATCAAAGGAGCCATTGCCCATGCAGGCCCAAATGCTAAGATCTATACCATCGGCTGGTGCTTTGGCGGTATGTGGAGTTTACAGACCGCTTTGCTCGCAGGCAAACAGGCAGCTGGCTGTGTGATGTATTATGGCCGTCCTGAAAACAACCTTGAAAAATTAAAGACACTGAACTGTGATGTGATTGGATTTTTTGGCAACCGGGATAAAAGCCCCTCTCCTGAAGCAGTGAGCAAATTTGAACAGGATATGAAGGCAGCGGGGAAAAAGATCACTACTTATAAGTATGATGCGGGTCATGGTTTTGCCAATCCAAGCAATCCGAGTTTTAACAAAGAAGCTACCGAAGATGCGCATGTGAAGGCGATCGCATTCCTGAAAGCGCATATGAAATAGCGGGCTACATGTCGTTCACAATTTTCTTATAACTTGTAACGATACCTTTGATCAGTGAAGAACTGAATCCCTGGTGTTCCATTTCATTCAGTCCGGCAATGGTGCAACCTTTGGGAGTGGTTACTTTATCGATTTCCTGTTCAGGGTGCGTATTCTTTTTTAATAACAGTTCCGCAGCACCTTTAACAGTCTGGGCAGCAATCAAAGATGCAGTGGCAGCACTGAAACCGATCTCTATGCCACCTTGTATATTGGCCCGGATATAGCGCATAGCATACGCCGTACCACAGGCCCCGAGTACTGTGGCGGCATCCATTAATTGTTCTTCAATAAAAACAGACTTACCCAACTGGTCAAACAGGCCGGCTGCATAGGCTAACTGTGCCTCGTCGGCATTCTGTGCGCAGATGCAGGTCATACTTTCCTGTATGGCAATTGCAGTATTGGGCATAGCGCGGAAAACAGCCATCTGGTCACCCACTATCTCCTGGATGTCCTTGATCCATACACCTGTAACCACACTTACCAATACATGTTTCCCGGCCTTCAAATGCGGCTGTAGGCCTGTCAGCACTTCTTTGACCTGGAAAGGCTTTACAGCCAATATCACCCAATCGGCATAGCGCACTGCTTCCACATTATCATTGCTGACCAATACGCCTTTTTCTTCCAGCGATTTCAAAGTGCTGATGTTTCGTTTGGTGACAATCAGGTGTTCCGGACTGACAAAGCCACTGCTTACCAATCCCTCGGCCATGGCCATTCCTAAATTACCACCGCCGATAACGGCTATCTTGTTGCTCATAATTCAATTTTAAGAGAATGAAAAAAGGCAAAATGCAAAGGTCAAAAAACCAACAATTGTTGGTTAAAAATATTGCATTGTGGTGAGATAATGGCGCACATAATCGTTTACGCCTGCCTCAAGCGAGTAAAAATCATCGGTATAACCCGCATGACGGAGCTTTTGCATATTGGCTTCGGTAAAGTACTGGTACTTATCCCTGATGTCTTCCGGCATATCAATGAAAACAATATTGGGTTCTTTATCCAGGCCGGCAAAAGTTGCTTTTACCAGGTCATTGAATGTTCTCGCCCTGCCTGTTCCCAGGTTGTATATCCCATTCTTTGCTGCAAGCCACTTGTTATGGGTCATGGACTCCATCATCCATCCTATCACGCTCACCACATCCTTCACATAGATGAAATCACGCAGCTGTTCTCCATCTTTGAATCCATCCCTATGGCTCCTGAATAATTTTACCACACCATCTTTTTGTACTTGATTGAAGGCGTGCCAGATAACGCTGGCCATTCTTGCTTTGTGGTATTCATTGGGACCATATACATTAAAGAATTTCAGGCCTGTCCAGCAGGGCGGTTGTTCTTTTTGGTCAATGGCCCATTTATCAAATTCGTTCTTACTGATGCCATAAGGATTGAGGGGCTTTAGTTTGTCAATTACTGCATGGTTGTCATCATACCCCAGTTCACCTGCCCCATAAGTTGCGGCAGAAGAGGCGTAGATCAATGGTACGTTCATCGTGGTACAATACTGCCATACTTCTTTTGAGTATTGTACATTGAGTGCTTCATGAATGCAGTAATCAAATTCAGTGGTGTCGGTACGCGCGCCTAAGTGAATAACGACAGCGATAACCGGTTGATGCGTGTTGAGCCAGTCCACCAGGTTGTACCGTTCAACTATATGTGCATAGGCTTTACTTTCCCAGTTCTTTCTTTTTTCTTCAAAGCCGAAATCATCTACCAGTACCAGGTTTTCATAGCCCTGTTCGTTAAGGTACTGTACCATACATGAACCGATAAAGCCGGCGGCGCCGGTAACAATGATATAAGGTTGCTCAGGCATCAGTTCAATAATTTTTCAATCGCCGTATCATATTTCTCTTTCCATACTGCTATGTTACCCCAGTTCTCCCCATTCACAGTAATGTCGCCACCACTGACAGTTCCCAATTCAGCAACAACGATACCTGCCGTTTTTGCGCTGTGCATTAAGTGTTCCTTCTGCTGCCTGCTGCATGATACCACCACCCTGCTCTGCGCTTCTCCAAACCAGAAAGCATCTTTGCGCAGGTTGGTTGTACTGTTAACAGTAAAGCCAAGATTCCTGTTGAACCCGCTTTCCAATAAGGTGATGGCCAATCCGCCTTCACTGATATCGTGCGCGCTCTTCACCAGTTTGTCTTTGATAATGCCGGCAACAAACTGCTGCACTTTGTATTCTTCTTCGATATCAAAATGCGGCGCAGGTGAATAAGCTATTTTTTTCAGTTTGTGCAGGTATTCAGATGAAGCAATATCATTCCGCTGTTCACCAATGAGCAGGATCACATCACCCGCTTCTTTGAAGTCCATCGTCATCCGGTGTTCAAATTCATCAATGATGCCTACCATACCAATGGTGGGTGTTGGATAAACAGGGCCGTCGGGATTCTGGTTATAGAAACTGACGTTACCACCGGTAACAGGCGTGTTGAATTTGCGGCAGGCATCACCCATACCTGTAACAGCTTTTACAAACTGGTAATACACTTCCGGATCGTAGGGATTACCGAAATTAAGACAGTTGGTAACGCCGATGGGTTCACCGCCACTGCAGACAATATTCCGCGCAGCTTCTGCCACGGCGATCATACCACCTTTATAAGGATCTGCAAATACATATTTACTGTTGCAATCAACTGTTACAGCCAGCGCCTTGCCAGTGCCCTTTGCCAGGATAACAGCAGCATCACTGGGCGTGTTGGTAGAAGTGTTGGCAGCGCCCACCATGCTGTCGTATTGCGTGTACACCCAACGCTTGGAAGCGATGTTGGGAACCTGGACCAATTGTTCAGCAACTGTTTTTACATCGGTTATATCGGCTATGGCATCACTGTCAAATGCCTGGATCTTTTCAAAGTATGCTGGCTCTTTATAATCACGTGTGTATTGCGGAGCGCCGCCACCCAATACCAGTTCATGAGCGGGAATTTCTGCTTCCAGTACACCATGCATGTAAAACTTCAGCAAACCATCGCCGGTTACCTCGCCTATATTACTGGCTGACAGATCCCATTTTTCAAATACTTTCAGCACCGCATCTTCTTTTCCTTTTTCTACAACGATCAGCATCCGCTCCTGGCTTTCGCTCAATAACAGCTCCCATGCTTTCATGTGCTGCTGGCGGGTAGGAACTTTATCCAGGTCAATACGCATACCCACACCACCTTTGGCGCTCATTTCAGCAGTAGAGCAAATAATGCCTGCTGCACCCATGTCCTGCATGCCCACCACCGCATTGGTGCCGATCACTTCGAGGCAGGCTTCTAATAATTTTTTCTCCTGGAAAGGATCCCCTACCTGTACAGCCGGTAATTCTTCTGCACTATCGGCGGTAATGTCTGCCGAAGCAAAAGAGGCGCCGCCGATGCCGTCCTTACCGGTAGCACTTCCTACAAAGAAAACGGGGTTACCAATACCGGCAGCCGTAGCGCTGATCATATCCCCGGCTTTCATGATACCTACACTCATAGCATTCACCAATGGATTGGTATGGTAACAATCTTCAAAATATACTTCACCGCCAACAGTAGGTACGCCGAAGCAGTTGCCATAATGGCCAATGCCATCCACTACACCACCTAATAAATGTTGTGTCTTTTTATCCTGCAGGTTACCAAAACGTAAACTGTTCAGGGATGCAATAGGTCTTGCACCCATGGTAAAAATATCTCTTTGAATTCCCCCTACACCGGTAGCGGCACCCTGGAAAGGTTCAATGGCGCTGGGGTGATTATGACTCTCTATCTTAAACACAACACCGAAACCGTTGCCCATATCCATCAATCCTGCGTTCTCTTCACCAGCGGCAACCAGCATACGGCCTCCGTCCCTCGGTAGGGTCTTTAACCACTTAATAGAGTTTTTGTAGCTGCAGTGTTCACTCCACATACCACTGAAGGCGCAGAGTTCTGTAAAGTTGGGGGTGCGGCCTAATTTCTGTTTAATCAACTCAAATTCCTCTTCTGTTAACCGAAGTTGCTGGGCAGTTTTTGCTGTAATTTCCATGATGTCGCAAAGGTAAGAAAGTACACTATGCAGACAAGGCGAAGTTTTGGTTGTTTGGTTACCATAACAGGGTTATTTGCTCCCGTTACCATAAATTTACAGTGTTCCGCACCCGATCCGTCCCTCTACTCGGAAAAATTCTTTAACATGTACGAAAATTTAAATTAAAAATAATTATATGTTTTTAATTTAGGTAAAAACAGGCCGTTTTTTATGATAAAAAATATTTTTTTGTTGAATTAGTGAACAAATTAGCCTTATTTTGTGCTGTCAAAAAAACAATCAACTATGTCCCTAAGATTTAATGCTATCAGCAGCATCAGTAATGAAGCGACAGGTGTAGATGTTCCATCCAGTACAAAAATTACTGGAATCTTCGGCACCAATGTATTCACTTTAAAGACTGCCCGTGAGTATTTAAGTGATGAAGCTTATAAAAGTCTCGTAACCAGTATTCGTGGCGGTAAAAAGATCGACCGCAGTGTAGCCAACCAGATTGCCAACGGTATTCGCGCCTGGGCAGAGAGCAAGGGTGTTACACACTATACACACTGGTTCCAGCCTTTGACCGGTACTACTGCTGAAAAGCATGATTCTTTCTTTACCCTGAAAAGCGATGGTACTGCTATCGAAGAATTCGATGGCGCTGCGCTGATCCAACAGGAACCCGATGCTTCTTCTTTCCCCAGTGGTGGTTTACGTGCCACTTTTGAAGCCCGTGGTTATACTGCCTGGGATCCTTCTTCTCCGGCTTTCATCATTGAGATTGGTCAGGGTAAAACATTATGTATCCCTACCATCTTTGTTTCTTATACAGGTGAATCACTCGATTATAAAGCACCATTGCTGAAAGCACTGGAAGCCTTAAATAAATCTGCCGTTGAGGTTTGTAATTATTTTGATAAAAATGTTACCAAGGTAACACCTACCCTCGGCTGGGAGCAGGAGTATTTTGTTATTGATGAGTCATTGGTGAATGCCCGTCCCGACCTGGTTCAGTGCGGTCGTACCGTTTTCGGCGCTGCCCCTGCAAAAGGCCAGCAATTGGAAGACCACTATTTCGGTTCTATCCCTGAGCGTGTATATGCTTTCATGCGCGACTACGAAGCAGAAGCCTATAAATTAGGTATTCCTTTACGTACCCGTCACAATGAAGTAGCACCTGCACAATTTGAGTGTGCCCCTATTTTTGAAGAAGTAAATATTGCAGTTGACCACAATACCTTATTAATGGATGTGATGAGCCGTGTGGCCCGTCGCCATAAATTAGTGGTATTACTGCACGAGAAACCATTTGCAGGCATCAACGGCAGTGGTAAGCACAACAACTGGAGCATGGCTACCGATACAGGTGTGAACCTGCTGGCTCCCGGCAAAACGCCAAAGACCAACCTCATGTTCCTCACTTTCTTCGTGAATACCATCAAAGCGGTACACGATTATGCAGATGTGATGAGGGCGGCTATTGCTTCAGCTCCTAATGACCACCGTTTAGGTGCTAACGAAGCGCCTCCTGCTATTATTTCTGTGTTTGTGGGCCAATACTTGTCCAAAGTACTGGGCGATATCGAAGCAAGGGTAAATACCAAATTCGATGAGCAGGATGAAGCCATCCTGAAATTAGACCTACACAGAAGCATTCCCGAACTGATGCTGGATAATACTGACAGGAACAGGACCTCTCCTTTCGCTTTCACCGGTAATAAATTTGAATTCCGTGCGGTAGGCTCTTCTGCCAACTGTGCCATTTCAATGACCGTACTGAACACCATCCTGGCCGACACCCTGAAGAAATTCAAGCTTGATGTGGATGCCCTGATGGAGAAAGGCGACAAAAAAGAGATCGCTATCATGCACGTGATCCAGAAATACATTGTTGAGAGCAAAAACGTATTGTTTGAAGGTGATGGCTATAGTGAAGAATGGCACCATGAAGCTGAACGCCGTGGTTTGCCTAACCTGAAAACAACACCTATTGCATTGGATGCAATGATCACTGAGAAAGCTAAAAAGCTGTTTGAATCAAACGGCGTTTACACACATACTGAACTGGAAGCTCGTCACGAGATCGAACTGGAAAAATATATTAAGAAAGTACAGATCGAAGCACGTATCATGGGCGACCTCGCTATCAACCACATCCTCCCTGCTGCAATCAAATACCAGAACGATTTACTGACAAACGTAAATGGACTGAAATCAGCCGGTTTACCTGAGAGCGCCTACAAAAGCCAGCTTGCTGTGCTGAAAGAAATAAGCGAACATATCCAGGTAATACATGATAAAGTTCATGCAATGGTAGAAGCAAGGAAAGTTGCCAATAACATTGAGAACACACGTACCAAGGCCATCGCTTATGAAAGCCAGGTTAAATCTGCTTTCTTCGATGAGATCCGTTATCATGTTGACAAGCTGGAGCACTTGGTTGACGACGATGCATGGACATTGCCTAAATACCGCGAGATGTTGTTTTTAAGATAAGTTTTTTTGACTTGAGCAATCATAGCCCTGTCCTTATTCTTAAGGACGGGGCTTTTTTATCTGGTCTGTTGCCGGGAAAAGAATGCCCCCCACCGAGAAAAACAAAGCCCGGCTGTCAAATAAGCTAACTTACTTTTCCTTCATTAAAACTAAACTTCAAGTAGTATGAAAAAAGTAATTGCGCTGTTATCATTCGCTTTTTGTTGTTCTGTGACCACACTAATAGCCCAGTCTCCGGGTGGTGGCCAGCCTATGGATCCCGCCGCTATGCTGGAAAGAATGAAAGAACGGGTCAAACCTCCATTGATCGAAAAAACAAAATTATCAGACGTTCAGGCCGATAAAGTGCTGGAGACCCAGGTCTGGGTGCAAACACAAATGCGCAGCACAAGAGACCTGGCCGAAGACCAGCGGGCTGCCAAAATGAAAGAAATCAGTGAAGAACGGGCCAAAAAACTAAAAGCCATTCCGCTGAGCGACGAACAAGTGAAATCAGTGAACGGCTTTTTCGAGGAAATGAGAAAGAATCGTCCTGGTAGAGGCTAATAAGCAATGTAGGATGTGGAGATTTATGATTTGGTGATTTATGATTTGATGATGGCTGATTTAGGGTTTATGTAACTTAATTAAATCTTCAAATCATAAATCTTCACATCACCAAATTTAAATCAGCCATCATCACATCAGCCATCAGCCATTTTTCATTATTTCATCTTGAAAGACTCTAAGAACTTCGTTGTGAAATTGCCTTTTCTGAAATCTTCATGCTGCATCAGTTGCAGGTGGAAAGGAATGGTTGTCTTTACGCCTTCAATCACATACTCGCTCAATGCACGGTACATGGTATTAATGGCTTCTTCCCTGGTCTGTGCTACAGTGATCAGTTTGCCGATCATGGAATCATAATAAGGAGGAATAACATAACCGGTGTATACATGGCTGTCAACCCGAACCCCGTGTCCGCCTGGCGTATGCAGTGTTGTGATCTTACCGGGAGAAGGACGAAAATCATTGTACGGATCTTCTGCATTGATGCGGCACTCTATCGCGTGCATCTGGGGTTCATAGTTCCTTCCGGAGATCTTCTCACCCATTGCAATTTTGATCTGTTCCTTGATCAGGTCATAGCTGACCACTTCTTCTGTGACGCAATGTTCTACCTGGATACGTGTATTCATCTCCATAAAGTAAAAATTGCGGTGCTTATCCACTAAGAACTCAACGGTTCCCACACTTTCATAATTAATAGCCGATGCAGCTTTAATAGCGGCTTCTCCCATCTTCTGGCGCAGATCGGGTGTCATGAAAGGAGAGGGTGATTCTTCCACTAATTTCTGGTGACGTCGCTGAATGGAACAATCTCTTTCACTCAGGTGACAAACCGTACCATATTGATCTCCTGCTATCTGTATTTCGATATGCCTTGGCTCTTCCACGAATTTCTCCATGTACACACCATCGTTCTTAAAAGAAGCTGCCGCTTCTACCTTGGCGGCAGTATAGGCTTTTTCCATCTCTGCTTCTTCCCAAACCACACGCATGCCTTTACCGCCACCGCCTGCTGTTGCTTTTAAAATAACAGGATAACCAATGGCCTTGGCCAATGATTTGGCTTCTTCCAAACTTTCCAGCAACCCTTCACCACCGGGTACGACAGGCACGCCGGCTTTGATCATCGTGTCTTTGGCGGTAATCTTATCGCCCATTTTATTGATCATCTCTGGTGTAGGCCCGATGAATTTGATGCCATGATCGCCGCATATCTGTGAAAACCTGGCATTCTCGGCTAAAAAACCATAACCGGGGTGCACTGCATCAGCGTTTGTTATTTCGGCAGCAGCCATGATATGCGGAATATTCAGGTAGGAGTCTGAGCTCTGGGGTTTACCAATACAAACCGCTTCATCTGCAAACCGTACATGCAGGCTGTCTTTATCTGCAGTTGAATATACCGCAACAGTCTTAATACCCATCTCGCGACAGGTTCTGATCACACGCAGTGCAATCTCGCCCCTGTTTGCAATTAATATCTTTTTAAACATTACACGCTTGGTTTAATTCATTCAAGAAAAAGTCCACGAATAATGGCCCACAGTTTACTTCAACGCAAACGGTGGCCTATAGCTCATGGGCGATGGTCTGTCTATGCAGGTTCTACCAGGAACAAAGGCTGATCATATTCAACCGGGCTGGCATCGTCTACCAGCACTTTCACAATCGTTCCTGTTATTTCACTTTCAATTTCATTAAAGAGTTTCATGGCTTCGATAATGCATACCACTTTACCGGGTGTAATCTCGGTTCCGACTTCTGCCAGTACCGGTTTATCAGGAGAAGACCGGCGGTAGAAAGTGCCGATCATGGGGCTTTTTATCGTAATGAGGTTATCTGCTTTGGGGGCTGCAGCTGGGGCAGGGGCTGCTGGTGCAGCAGTAGGCTGGGGAGCCGGGGCATGGGTTGCAGCTGTTGTGAAAACCTGTGGGGCGGGCGGGGCAACCGTAACAACCTGCTCTTCTTTTTGCTTGATGGTAACCTTACCATCCTTGTCTTCTATACTGATCTCACCAATATTACTTTTATTGATGATCTTGATCAATTCGTGAATCTGCTTTAAGTCCATAATTAGGCAATTTTAGGGGTAAAATCAGTTAGATTTGCTCAAATAGAGGGGCAAAATAGCCATTTTTTGATAAAAAAGGGTGATTTCCGATGTCATTAAAAATCATGGCAGCCAAATCCGGGCTGCCATAAAATTATCATCGCAAAAAAAATGTTATTCTTTCACTCTTTCTACATAATCACCTGATTTGGTGTTTATGCGGATCAGTTCTCCATCTTCTACAAACAAGGGCACCATTACAGTGGCTCCTGTTTCTACTGTAGCAGCTTTGAGTGCACGGGTAGCGGTATCACCCCTCAGGCCGGGTTCGCAATAAGTGATCTTTACCACAATTTTTTCGGGAAGCTCGGCGCCGATGGGTTGTTCGGTTTCTGTATTGATGAAAACAAATACCTCGGAACCATCTTTGAGGAACTGTGGTGCGTCGATCATTTCCTCTGCGAGGGCTATCTGTTCAAAGGTCTCATTGTTCATGAGGTTGTAGCCTGTATCGTCTTTATACAGGAACTGGAATGCTTTTTTCTCTACACGTACAGGAAAAATAGTTTCACCACTGTTCCAGGTTTTTTCGATAGAGCGCTTATTGTCGACTCCTTTCAGCTTTGCCCACACTTTTGCGGCAGCACGGGCCGTTTTGTTTTCGCCAAATTCCACCACAGAATAGAGACTGCCGTCTAACTTTAAAATCATACCGCGGCTGATGTCGGATGTAGTTGCCATAATCTTTGTTTTTTTAATACTGCCCTGAACAGGCAGGCGCAAAAGTAGGTATTGGGGCGGAAAATCAGGATTGAAATCATTAAAATGTTAAAAAGAAACAGTTTGTATCCGGGCAATAAACCTTTGAAACAAAAGTCAATCTATTGAGTATTATTAAACTAAAATCTAAAAAGTAATCTATGAAAAAGATCATGTTTGCCTCAGCGGCGGCTTTATTTTTTGCAATCAGCGCAATGGCACAAACCAGTACGCCATCATCTTCAGACAAGAAGCAGGATATGAAAGACCTGCGTAAAGATATCCGGGATATCAGGAAAGACAAGGCTGAACGTCGTGAAGAATGGAAAGAAGGGGATAAAAAAGGAGCCAGGAAACTTACAAAAGACATTAAAGAAGATCAAAAAGACATCCGCAAAGATGCCAAAGACCTCAGGGAAGATGGCGTAAAACATCCTGTTCGCAGGGCAGAGCGCCAGATTCACAGGGCAAATGAAAGAAATGAAAAAAAGCATGGTTAAAATGCTTTGAGGATTACCCGTTATAAACCCGGGGTAACCTCGGCCTTTATTCGTGGATAACCCATAGATAAGCCATATATAAGCTATAGATAACCCATAGATAAGCTATTATTAAAATTATATGGCTTATCTATGGGTTATCTATGAATTATAGCTGTCTTAATCCCGAACAGTGCCTCTATCTGTATCAAATCCAGCTGCAATTGAACCCGAAACGGTCTAAATCTCACCCTTTTTATAAAAAACTCCGGGCTTTGAACTGCAAACCTCAAACCCTACTGTCTTTTCACCTATTTTTGC
>JBHAFM010000095.1:0-19286 GCA_041856175.1 Sediminibacterium sp. | reverse complement strand
AGGTACTTATTATTATATCATCAATCCGAAAAGCGGCAGGCAGGTGATCAGCGGATCGGTAACCATCCTTAGATAGTGAATGGAGACTGATTCCGGCATAGTGTTTTATTATGATTAATTTTTGGCAAGCGACTGGAAAAAAGCAACAAAGCGCTAACTTCCCTAAAAACAAAGATGAATCCAGTAACCCTGTTGGGCCTTGCAGCGGCTTTTTGTACCACGGTTTCTTTTCTCCCCCAGGCAATTAAAACGATCAGAACCAGGGATACTTCGGGTATCTCTCTTTCGATGTATGCACTGTTCACTTCAAATATCCCTGTTACTGCGGCCAATCTGATTACGCTAATCTTTGCATTGATCATACTGGTCTACAAGATCAGGTACAGGTAATTTGCAGCTATCAAAGATATTTACACTTAATTCCCTATAAATATGAATCCAAATCCCAGACTGAAAGGACAGGCAGCCTTGGTTACCGGTGCCAATAGCGGTATTGGAAAAGCGGTTGCCATTGCATTGGCCAATGATGGTGCTAATGTGGTTGTTAATTATGTTACCCATCCGGAAACAGCAGATGCTGTGGTGGCAGAAATAAAAAGCAACGGCGGCACTTCCATTGCCCTCCAGGCAGATGTAAGCAAAGAAGACCAGGTGCAGGCTATGTTCCAGGCCATGTACAAAGCTTTTGGAACCATCGATATATTAGTGAACAATGCCGGCCTGCAAAAAGACGCGGCTTTTGAAAACATGTCTTTGGCCGATTGGCAATTGGTGATCGATGTAAACCTTACCGGCCAGTTTCTGTGCGCAAGAGAGGCCGTACGTGAATTTTTACGCCGTGGTGTTGTTGCTGAAAAAAGTGTTGCAGCGGGAAAGATCATTTGTATGAGCAGTGTACACGAAGTGATTCCCTGGGGCGGCCATGTGAACTATGCGACATCGAAAGGCGGTGTGATGTTATTGATGAAAAGCATGGCACAGGAGCTGGCGCCTAAAAAAATACGGGTTAACAGTATTGGTCCGGGTGCTATTCAGACACCCATTAATAAAGCAGCCTGGGACACACCCGATGCCCTCAATAAATTATTAACGCTCATCCCTTATAACAGGATCGGGCAACCGGAAGATATCGGGAAGCTGGCGGCATGGCTGGCAAGCGATGAGTCTGATTATATTACCGGCACAACCGTTTTTTGCGATGGAGGCATGACATTGTACCCGGGCTTCTCCACCAATGGATAACCGATAAACCCAGTTCATGACAGTAGAGCAACAGCGCTTAGCCAACAATGCACACAAAGAGATCCCGCTTGAAAAATGGGGTCCCTACCTGAGCGAGCGGCAGTGGGGCACGGTACGGGAAGATTATAGCGAGGGGGGTGATGCGTGGAATTATTTTCCGCATGACCATGCCCGCAGCCGCGTGTACCGCTGGGGAGAAGATGGCCTTGCCGGTATGGCTGATTATGGGCAGAACCTTTGTTTTGCATTGGCACTATGGAATGGCAAGGACCCGATTTTGAAAGAACGCTTGTTTGGTTTGAGCAACGGAGAAGGGAATCATGGCGAAGATGTAAAGGAACTCTATTATTATATAGACAACCTTCCGTCGCACTATTACATGAAATACCTGTACAAGTATCCGCAACAGGCTTTTCCATATGCAGACCTGGTTAATACCAACCAGAACAGGAACAAAGAAGAAGAAGAATATGAATTATTAGATACCGGTGTCTTCAACAACAATGAATACTTTGATGTATTTGTTACTTATGCCAAAAACAACAGCGAAGACATCCTCATTCAGATAGACATCGTCAATAAAGGAAATACGGCGGCACCCATTACTGTGTTGCCAACGCTATGGTTTTTTAATAAATGGCAGTTTGCGGCGATGCAGCAAAAACCGCAATTACAGTGGGTGGACGAGCAAACGGTGAAAGCAACGCACGAAGACCTCGGCGATTATTATTTCTATGTACAAAACGCAAAAGGGATCCTGTTCACGGAAAATGAAACCAACCGGGAGCGGCTATTTGGGAAACCCAATGAGACCCCTTTTGTAAAAGATGCGTTTCATGATGCGGTGATACACCAACAAAATACAGCCGCATTACTGCAAAAGAAAACGGGAACCAAATGTTCGGCCCTGTATGATTACATCATTGAGCCAGGCAGTACGCAAACAATAACAGCACGTCTTTGTAAAGAAAAGCAAGCGCAACCATTTGATGCAACTACCAGACTCCTCTTTAAACAACGGGAGCAGGAAGCGGATGCATTTTATGCATCGGTCCTGTCGGCGGATACACGGGAACAAACTGCATTGATCCAGCGAAGGGCTTTTGCCAGCCTGCTCTGGAGCAAACAGTACTATCATTATGATGTGGAAGCCTGGTTACAGTCGACCGATGGTATTACACCGGTAACCGAAGCCAGGCTGCAGGGGAGAAATGCCGCCTGGAAGAACATTAAAAACGCGGATGTTATTTTAATGCCTGATAAATGGGAATATCCCTGGTATGCGTCGTGGGACCTGGCTTTTCACTGCATACCGATGGCAATGATCGACCCGGTATTTGCCAAGCACCAATTGATCCTGCTTACGAGGGAATGGTATATGCATCCCAATGGCCAGATGCCGGCGTATGAATGGAATTTCAGTGATGTAAATCCGCCGGTGCATGCTTTTGCTGCCCTGCAGGTGTACCAGATTGAGAAAAATGAAACCGGGACGGGAGATATTGCTTTTCTTAAAAAAATATTCCAGAAACTGGTTGTCAATTTTACCTGGTGGGTAAACAGGAAAGACCTGAACGGCAATAATATTTTCAGCGGAGGGTTTTTGGGATTAGACAATATCGGTGTATTTAACCGGAGCAGCCAGCTACCCGGAGAAATAGAACTGGAACAAACAGATGCTACTGCCTGGATGGCCATGTATGCTTTACATATGTTTGATATAGCAGTAGAGATCGCAGTAGCAGATGATGCTTTTGAAGACATGGCTACTAAATTCTATGAACACTTTGTATTGATAGCAGAAGCGGCCAACAGCCTGGGGCTATGGGACGAGAGTGACCGCTTTTTTTACGATGTGCTAAGCTTGTACGGCCAGGCGCCAATTCCATTGAAAGTAAGGTCAGTAGTAGGACTGGTGCCACTCTTTGCAGTGTCGGTGATGAGCAGGCAAACGCTGGGTCAATTGCCGGGGTTTAAAAAAAGAATGGACTGGTTCGATCAATATAAAACACAACAGCACCAATATATCGCCAACCAGAAGCGCGATGATAATGATAACATCCTGTTTTCATTGGTGGATGAATACAAACTGACATGCTTATTGGAACGACTGCTAGACGATGAAGAGTTTTTATCAGCCGGGGGGGTCCGGGCTCTCTCTAAATATCATAAAGAACATCCATACCAGGTTACGATAGAGGGTACAGATTATACCATTGCGTATGATCCCGGCGATTCCACATCCGGCCTGTTTGGCGGTAATTCAAACTGGCGGGGCCCTGTGTGGATGCCGGTCAACTACCTGCTGGTGAAAGCGATCAAACGGTACAGTGATTTTTATGGTGATGGATTAAAAATTGAATTCCCTAAAAATTCAGGTCATTTCATCAACCTGCTGCAGGCAACTGCCATACTGCAACAGCGACTCCTGTACATTTTTACGGCCGACACAAAGGGCAACAGACCGGTACATGGTAAATACAATTGGTTTTACCGGCAGCCCGGCAATGAAAGCCTTGTTTTATTCTATGAATATTTTCATGGAGACGATGCACATGGTGTTGGCGCCAGTCACCAGACCGGATGGACAGCGTTGATAGCAGCTATTATGCTTACTTAAACAGCCATTCATTAACGGCCAGCACACCCATCCAGCCCATTGCGAGTACGACTACCCAACCAGCGAGCTGCATCCATACAGGATGCTGGTACCCTTTCATCAACCGGGATCGTGTGGCAGCTATTAATACAATAGCGAGTGCGAGCGGAAGTATCAATCCATTGATGGCGCCGGCAAAGATCAGTAACTGCCGTGGCTTACCGATGAAAACAAAAACGAGTGTCGACATCAGGATGAAAACAGTAATACACCAGCGTTCATACTTAGCCAATATAGGATGAAATGTTTTGAGAAAGGAAACAGAAGTATAAGCCGCACCGATCACCGAAGAAATAGCAGCGCTCCATAACACCACTCCAAATATCCTGAAACCTGCTTCCCCGGCCGCAAAACGAAATACGCTTGCCGGGGGATTATCATGATCCAGTACCGCACCATGTGCCAATACACCGAAAGTGGCAATGAATAAAACAGAACGCATGAGTCCGGATATCAGTATGCCGCTGACAGCGCTTCTGTTGACTTCTCCGATCCTGTTCCTTCCATGGATGCCGGCATCTAATAAGCGGTGTGCACCGGAGAAGGTAATATAACCGCCAACCGTACCGCCTACAATGGTAACGATGGCCTGTGAACTGATTGTTTCCGGAATGATCGTATGATGCAGCGCCTGCAGTAAAGGCGGATGTGAACTGAAAGCAATGAAAAGGGTGAGCAATATTTTAATCGATCCTACAATCTTTGTAAAGTTGTCCAGCATTTTACCTATCTCTTTTATCCAGAATAAAAGCAGTGCAGCCATACAACTGATGATGGCCCCCTGCTGAAAGGAAATGCCTGTTAAAACGTTTACGCCTAACCCGCATCCGGCAATATTGCCGATGTTAAAAGCAAACCCTCCTAATACCACCAATGCCGCCAGTAAGTAGCCAAGTCCGGGTACCAACTGGTTGGCGAGGTCCTGAGCGCGTAATTCGCTAACGGTAAGTATGCGCCAGGTATTCAATTGCGCACCGATGTCTAATAAAAGAGAAACCAGGATCACAAAGCCAAAACTTGCCATCAGCTGTTGGGTGAACACAGTGGTTTGTGTAAGGAACCCAGGCCCAATAGAGGAATTGGCCATTAGGAAAGCAGCGCCTATCCCAACGCCACTGAAAAAACGGTACTTAGATGGTTTTGATGTCAATATGATGATGTTGTAGGGTACGATGAATCTGCTTTGCAAATGCTACTGCATGCATGCCATCGCCATGAATGCAGACCGTTTCTGCCAGGATAGGCACTAACTTGCCAGGAGTAGTTACGCTTTGCTGTTGAATCATTTGTAATACCTGTTGCAGCGCTTGTTCTGTAACAGTAATCAGCGCATTGGGCTGTGAGCGCGGGGTTAAACTGCCATCAGCCTGGTAAGTACGGTCGGCAAAAACCTCGCTGGCTGTTCTTAATCCCGCATTTTTTGCCTCCGCAACAGCATGGCTGCCACTCAATCCGAACAACACCAATGAATCGTCTGTTGCTTTAACGGCAGCCGCAATAATTGTGGCAAGGGCAGCGTCTTTTGCAGCCATATTGTATAAGGCGCCATGTGGTTTTACGTGATGCAGTTTTGTATGAAAAGTGTCGGCTATCTTTTGGAGTACCTGTACCTGCATGGTGATTAAATCAAATAATTCCTCTTCCGATAGGTGCATTTCATTCCTGCCGAAATTGGCTTTATCTGCAAACCCCGGGTGGGCGCCAATGGCAACATTGTATTGCAAAGCCAGTTCAACGGTCCGCTTCATGGTATCTTCATTGCCCGCATGAAAACCACAGGCAATATTGGCGCTGCTGATATAGGGCATCAATGCGGCGTCATTGGTAAACCCTTCGCCCATATCGCAGTTGAGATCAATTGTCATGATGGTGGCACACTCAGATTGGTGAAAAATATTCCTGTATCCGGAAGTTACAGGAATATTGCAGTTGTTGCAAATGCATCTCCTGTTGTTGCAGGAAGGACTCGGCTTCTGCAATGGTAACAGGTGCGAAAGAGAAATACTGACCGGCATTCATTTGAGCAAGAGACGGTATATCAGCACTAATCACGTACCCTACACGCGGGTAGCCGCCGGTGGTCTGGTGGTCAGCCATCAGGATGATCAATTGCCCGCTAAGCAACAATTGTATGGTTCCTTTGGTAACTGCAGTGGATACCAGTTCTTTTGTTTCTTTTAGTAACAAAGGCTCACCACTGAGCCTGTACCCCATGCGATCGCTTTGGGAACCGATGGTAAAAGTGCGTGTGGTTAATGCGTGCTGACTGGTTTCAGTTAACAGGGAAAATTCGTGACCAGGAATAAAGCGGATCACCTCCTTCACGTACAACCCGGATACATCCGCCCTCCAGGGAAGTGCCACTACATTGCCGGCGCCGGAGAAATGATAAGGGAATTTTTTATTTCCCAGCCCGCCCTGCACAGCTAAATAACACCTTGCGCCGGTTTTCTTTTTAGTAAAGCGGAGTATACTGTTCCTGTCGACAACCAATGGCTGGAGGATATTTACTTCTTCGTCGTCAATCGTTGCACCAAAATCGGCGCCACTCATGGCAATCAATGCATCTTCATCAAAACGAATGGTAGCAGGCGGGTAATGCATTTCTAAAACCGGTTCATCGGGCATATTACCCACCAATGCATTGGCAACCTTCATGGCAATCAGATCCATGGCGCCACGTGGATTAATACCCAGGTGCTGGTGGCCGTACCGGCCGCCAGCCTGTATGCTGTCCAGCATCCCCTGTTTGATGATCTGAAGGCTCATGATCTTTTCAGTTGTTTAAATTCAGCAAGCGAGACAGGGTAAAATACTACCTCATCTCCCGGTGCCAGTAAACAAGGTTTTTCTTTGGACGGATCATACAGGCATAAAGGAGTCTGGCCAATCAACTGCCAGCCTCCCGGAGAAGCAACAGGATAAATACCAGTTTGTTTACCTGCTATACCAACACTTCCGGCCGGAACATGTGTGCGGGGTTCCTGCAGTCGGGGCGTTACAATGCGGTCATCAACACTTCCCATATAAGCAAACCCTGGTAAAAAGCCCAGCATAAATACCCGGTAAGTACCGGAACAATGAATATGGATCAGTTCCTCCACCTGCAGCCGGTGCATGGCAGTCAGCACTTCCAGGTCTGGTCCGAGCGAAAGATCATAACAAACAGGTATGCGGACATGGTTTACATCGGAGGTGTTGTCAATGCTGACCTGGGGCAATATTGCCAGGATCATTGCTTCTATAGCGGCATAAGCCGTTGCATGCCGTGCGTATTTTTTTACGGCAAGTGGGTCATATACCAGGGTAACAGTACTATAAGCAGGAATGATATCCAAAACCCCGTTTACCGGGTTTTTCTGGAAGTGACGAAAAACAGCCATTACACAGGTATGAATGGTCAGGTCAATCATTGACCCAAAATCGATCGTAATAGCATGGTCCCCTGAAGGGTAAAGCTGGTATGGGGGCATTGCTGGCATGGTCATACAAATTACATGATCCTGTATAAAAACCAGCCGGGTGTTGAAACCCGGCCCTGTTTACTGGTATAAAATATTTTAAAGCAATAAGTTATAAACGAATTGATGCTCAAAAGGGAAGTTTGGCACGGTACTTGAAGACAGGTAGATAAAAACAATTAAATTTTAAAACCAGCAAATTGTATCATTATGAAAACATTCATCAAATCTTCCGCAGCTGTTGCCGCTGTTTTGTTTTTTAATGCTACCCAGGCACAAGTGGGTGTAGGCGTTAAAAATACGACCAGCGCAACTGTAAATGCCACAGCAAACGCACAACACGCTGCTGCTGCAGCTGCTAATGTAGCTGCGCATACAACGAATGCCGCTTCTGCTGCTGCAAGGGCAACTACTAATGTTGCAAAACAGACAACATCAGCAACTGTTCAATCTGCTAACAGGGTGGCTAGCAATACCAATGTGAATGCTTCTGCAGGTGCAAATGCAAGCACTAAAACCAATGCCAATTCAAATGCTGGCGGAGAAGAGAAAGGACTGATCCGTGCAGACTCAAGGACAGACGGTAATATCCATGCAGGTGCAAATGCCAATCTTGGCGGTACAGAGGGAAAAGAAGAAGTAAAGGCTAAGTCAGAAGAAGCACAGGAGCAGGCAGAAGAAGCCAAAGAAAAAATGCACGAAGCAAAACATAAGGCACATAAAAAAATGCACGAAACTAAAGAGGAAGCAAAAGAACAGGCAGAAGAAACAAGAGAAAATGCTAAGCATCATGCAAAAGCAGAAGTGAAAGCCAAGACTGAAGTAAAAGCAGAAGGTTCAGCTAAAACAGGCGCTAAAACAGACAAACACTAATTGATCAGAGGCAGATCCATAGTTAAAAGCTTGGGAATTTAAATCCCACCTATCGAAAAACCAAAGCACCCAAAGCCGCTGACGGGCGGATATAAAAACTAACAGGTATGAAACACAACAGCATCAGGCATTTGCTTTCTATGATCCTATTTTTACCGGTGCTTTCTTTTGCACAAAATAAGGAGGATCAGAAAGCGCAAAAAAATGAATTCATTGCAGGGATTAATTACCAGTCTGCATTACATTATTTCGGTCGTACGGACAGTTTAAAAAGTAGTGGATTCTTTCCTTCTATCGGATTTCAGTTGAAAGGTGGCTTGTATGCACAAAGCAATTTCATATTTGTTCAGAATAACGCCCAGTCAGCGGCTTATACAGGTGCTACTGTTGAAGGGGGATACCGCTTTCCGCAATCAGCTCATTTTAACGGGAACATCTTTTATACACAGTTCCTGTATAAAGACAATAGCGCGCTGGTACAGTCTGCTTTAAAATCCCAGACAGGTATCAATCTCAGCTATACCAACAAGATCATTAACATCAACGGAGGTGCGGACCTGAAATTCAGTAACAAGACAGATATCGGGGCTACATTGGGACTGGATCATTTATTTATTTTCAACAAAGGGATGAAAAACGCGGCCATTGCCGTTGACCCTTCGGTCTACGCTTATGCCGGTACACAGCAATTCAGCAACACATACCTGGAGAAGAAGAATTTTTTAGGCATACCTGTTACGCAACAGACAACGGAAAATGTAACAAAGTTCAATGTCCTTTCTTATGAAGCATCTGTACCGGTAGTATTGGTTCTGGGAAAATTCAACGCCTCTGTAACACCGGCCTACGTAATACCGCAAAACCTGGCCACTGTACCCGGCCGGCCCGATCTTTCAGAGCATGGACAGAATATGTTCTATGTGACTGTTGGCCTGGGAGTAAGGCTGTAAGGGTTTTCGATATACGAAAAATATAGGGCCCGCACACCGGAAAGCCTCCAATGAGGACAGCCGGCGTCCGGGCTTTTTGTTTATTTTTGTACTTGCAGAAGCACGATGCTTTTGTGATATATTAAAAGAAGACCTATGATCAAGACAGGCAACCCCGTGATCAGTATCTATACTGAAATGACGCCGAACCCGGAAACCATGAAGTTTGTGGCCAATAAGCTATTGTATCCCGGCAAGAGTATTGATTTCGCAGAAGAGTCAATGGCTGCCCCTTCGCCGCTGGCCAAAGAACTGTTTAGTTTTCCATTCATCAAAAGTGTTTTTATTGCCAGCAATTTTGTTACCCTTACCAAAACCTCCGATACGGAGGACTGGCAGGATGTAATACCTGCTATTAAGGAATTCCTGAAAGAATACCTCGAGAACGGTGGTGTGGTGGTGAATGATGATGAAGTGGCCAAAGTAAAACAGGAGGCAAGCAATGCTGTCAGTGCCGATGATGATGATATCGTAAAAAGAGTAAAAGAATTATTGGAGAATTATGTGAAGCCGGCTGTTGAAATGGATGGCGGTGCCATACAGTTCAAAAGTTATAACGATGGCGTGGTAAACCTGATGCTGCAGGGAAGCTGCAGTGGCTGCCCTTCTTCCATGATTACGTTAAAAGCAGGCATTGAAGGCATGATGAAACGGATGATACCGGAAGTAAAAGAAGTAGTAGCAGAAGCCGAATAATAAAGTTTTGTGTAGTTGAATTTTAAAAGCGTTCCTGGTCAATGGAACGCTTTTTGTTTATACGTTATACAATTTCTTTCACCACATTCCAGATCACTTTGGGTTTACCCAAAGTATAATAGTGCAGAACAGGTACACCGAATTGCTTCAGCTCCTTACTCTGCTGTATGAGCCATTCGGCTCCTGCCTGTTCGCACTCAGCATCTGTTTTGCATTTCATGATGGCATTGGACAGGTCGGTCGGAATGTCTACATGGAAAATACGCGGTAAAACGCTCAGTTGTTTTTTATTGGTGATGGGCTTTAATCCGGGGATGATGGGAACGGTAATACCCATATCGCGGCAAAGTTTCACAAAGGCATAGAATTTCTGGTTATCAAAGAACATCTGCGTCATGATGTATTCAGCGCCGGCATCTACTTTTTGTTTCAGCTTCAACAGGTCGATCTCAAGATTAGGTGCTTCAAAATGTTTTTCAGGATAACCGGCAACACCCATGCAGAAATTTGTTTTGCCGCCGTTTTTGATGTCTTCATCCAAATAAACCCCGCTGTTCATATTGCAAACCTGTTTCAAGAGGTCAATGGCATAATGGTTGCCACCGGGTTCAGGTTCAAAAGAAGCTTCATTTTTAGCAGCGTCGCCGCGCAACACCAATACATTATCAATACCGAGGAAGTCAAGGTCAATCAATGCATCTTCGGTCTCTCTTTTGGTAAAACCGCCGCAAATGATGTGCGGCACTGCATCAACTTGGTAATGGTTCATGATGGCAGCACAAATGCCTACGGTACCGGGACGTTTGCGTACATCCACTTTTTCAAACGTACCGTCTGCTTTTTTCTTGAACATGGTTTCACTGCGATGGTAAGTAACATTGATCCATGATGGTTTGAACTCCATCAGTGGATCGAGATGGTCATATAAAGAAGTAATGGTCTTCCCTTTTAATGGTGGTAAAACCTCAAAAGAAACCAGGGTGTCTTTCGCCTGTTTCAGGTGTTCTGTTACTTTCATCTTAATGGTACAATTGCTTTTCGAAACTCCAAAATTGCTGCAATATACAGCCTTGCCATGGTTACAAAATCATGTTAAGATAAAAACACAGGACACCCATATCACCTGCAGATGCTTTACTTTTGTTCAAATAGCCTGTTTTGAACCTTATCATCCATACCAAAAACCTGTTGAAAAGTTACAAGGGTCGCACCGTTGTTAACCATGTAAGCATTGATGTACGGCAGGGCGAGATCGTGGGTCTTCTGGGACCCAATGGTGCCGGTAAAACCACCACGTTCTATATGGTGGTGGGATTAATCAAGCCCGATGAGGGGTCTGTATTCCTGAATGAACAGGATATCACCAAACTCCCCATGTACAAAAGGGCGCAGATGGGTATTGGCTACCTGCCCCAGGAAGCCAGCGTGTTCAGAAAACTCAGTGTGGAAGACAATATTATGTCCGTACTCGAAATGACCCGCCTTACTAAAGAAGAACGGCAGCATAAGCTGGAGTCATTACTGGATGAATTTAACCTGCATCATGTGCGCAAAAACAACGGCGATAGCCTGAGTGGTGGAGAAAGAAGAAGAACAGAGATTGCCCGGGCGCTGGCGGTTGACCCGAAATTCATCTTATTGGATGAACCATTTGCAGGCGTTGATCCTATCGCTGTTGAAGATATACAAAGTGTGGTAGCCCGCCTGAGGTATAAAAACATTGGTATCCTGATCACAGACCATAATGTAAATGAGACACTATCTATCTGTGACAGGGCCTATCTGTTGATAGAAGGAAAGATTTTCAAACACGGCACGGCCGAAGAACTTGCCGATAATGAACAGGTACGCCGGCTTTACTTAGGAACCAATTTTGAGCTCAGGCGAAAAGACTGGATCATTGAGATGGGGAAAGATGGCTCAACCATCTGAAAAAAATCCGCCATTATTCTGTATTTTGCTATCGATCCCCTTTTATGAAAATACTCAGTCCGGCTATATCCCGTTTGGCCCGTTTCAGGCACTGGCGCATAGAGCAATGGATGAACAACCCCATCGCCTCACAGCGAGAAGTATTGCAGGACCTGGTAACCCATGGCCAATACACAGCATTTGGACGCAAACATGATTTTAAGGAACTGTTCAGCATACGCAAGTTCAAGGAACATGTGCCCATTCATGAGTATGACGACCTGAAGCCCTATATAGAACGGCTCATGAATGGCGAAGAAGAAAACCTTCTCTGGAATACCCCCGTGAACTGGTTTGCCAAGAGCAGTGGTACCACCAGCGATAAAAGCAAGTTCATTCCCATCACAGAAGAAAGCCTGGAGGACTGTCATTTCCAGGGAGCCAAAGATGTACTGACGCTTTACTACAATTATAATAATGAAAGTGACCTGCTTACCGGGAAGGGGCTCGTGATCGGGGGCAGCCACCAGATCAATAAATTAAATGAAGAGATACATTATGGCGACCTGAGTGCGGTATTACTCCAGAATACGCCTGTATGGGCCAACTGGATACGCACGCCCGAGTTAGCCATTGCACTGATGGATGAATGGGAGCAGAAAATAGAAAGGCTGGCACAATCTACCATACAGGAAGAAGTTACTTCTATTTCAGGGGTACCTACCTGGACACTGGTACTCATTAAACGGATATTAGAAGTAACAGGCAAGTCCACACTCAGGGAAGTATGGCCGGGCCTTGAACTGTACATTCACGGCGGTGTATCTTTTGCACCGTACAGGGAACAGTTTAAAAAACTCATTGGTGAAGGGTGCAACTATCTCGAAATGTACAATGCCAGTGAAGGTTTTTTTGCAGCACAGGATAATCCCGGGGAAGATGGCATGCTGTTATTCCTGAACCATGGCATTTTTTACGAATTTATGCCAGTGGAAGAATATGGTAAGGCGGAACCGAAGACTGTGGGACTGAAAGATGTGGAGACCGGGAAAAATTATGCATTGGTCATCAGCACCAATGGCGGGCTTTGGCGCTACTTAGTGGGCGACACAGTGCAATTCACTACTACCTATCCGTTCAGGATCAAAGTAACGGGCCGGTTAAAACAATACATCAATGCTTTTGGCGAAGAAGTCATTGCAGATAATACGGATAAAGCCATTTCCATTGCCAGTGAAAAAACGGGCATGATCGTTAATGATTATACTGCAGCGCCGGTTTATTTCGGCGATCATAACAAAGGAGCCCATGAATGGCTGATAGAATTTGAAGAACAACCTGCCTGTACAGAACAGTTTGCTTATGAGCTTGACTGTGCACTGAAATCGCTGAACAGCGATTATGAAGCCAAGCGTTACAAGGACATTGCTTTAACACTACCTGTTGTACACGCCCTGCAAAAAGGTGTTTTTCATGAATGGCTCAAGAGCAAAGGAAAATTGGGCGGGCAGCATAAAGTACCGCGACTGAGCAACGACCGTAAATACATTGATGAGATCAGGTTATTAATGAATCAATGCCAATAGTATTCCGGTAGCATTCCGGCCCATTGCTTCAAAGCCTGCAACAGGATGGCAAAAAATGCTTTTATTTGCCACCGGAAGCATCAATCTAAATAAATTTTATGAAAATACTGGAAGGAAAAGTATCCATTGTTACCGGCGCTGCACGCGGTATTGGCGCTGCTATTGCATTGAAATTAGCCGAACACGGCAGCCATGTTGCATTCAGTTATGTGAGCGACAGCAGTGCTGAAAAAGCCGCAGCACTTGAAGCACAGTTAAAGGGCCTCGGTGTAAAAGCGAAAGCCTATAAAAGCAATGCCGGTGTGTTTGCAGACTGTGAATCCTTTGTGAATGATGTGGTAAAAGAATTTGGTACCGTGGATATATGTGTGAACAATGCGGGTATTTCCAAAGACAACCTGCTGCTTCGCATGAGCGCGGAACAGTGGGATGAAGTGATGGATATCAACCTTAAGAGCGTATTCAATATGACCAAGCAGGTGATCCGCCCCATGATGAAAGCAAAAAAAGGAAGCATCATTAATATGAGCTCTATTGTTGGGGTGCGCGGCAATGCAGGCCAGAGCAGTTATGCCGCCAGTAAGGCAGGTATCATTGGCTTTACCAAATCTGTTGCACTGGAACTGGGTAGCCGCAATATCCGTTGCAATGCCATTGCACCAGGTTTTGTTGAAACAGATATGACACATTACCTGAAAGATGGTGATGGCGCAGCGGAGTTCCTTAAAAAGATCCCGCTGGGCCGCTTTGGACGGGCAGAAGAAATTGCCGATACCACTTTGTTCCTGGCGAGCGATATGGCTTCTTATATCACTGGACAGGTATTAAGTGCCTGTGGCGGATTGAACATTTAATTACAATTATGCTGTCATTTTTTGTTGCATGCTCATTTAAAGCAAATAAAAGTGGAAATCAAAAAGAACCCGAACAAACCCATACACGTATTATTTAATGAACCACAAATTGCAGGACGATGAAAACTTACGAGAAATTATTGCTGGAAAACAAAGCCTGGGCAAAAGAAAAAGTAGAAAGCGATCCGAAGTATTTTGACCAGCTGGCGCATTTGCAAACGCCGGAATTCTTATGGATCGGTTGTAGCGACAGCCGCGTACCGGCCAATGAAATTACCAATACCAAACCCGGTGAAATATTTGTCCACCGGAATATAGCCAATATGGTCGTTCATACCGATGTGAACCTGTTAAGTGTACTGGAGTATGCTGTGGTTCATCTTAAAGTAAAGCATGTGATCGTATGCGGACATTATGGATGCGGCGGCGTAAAGGCAGCAATGAGCAACCATGATTTCAAACAGGTGCTGAACATGTGGATACGCAATATCAAAGATGTATACCGCATACACCGCGAAGAATTGGATGAGATCAAAAACGAAGAAGCTAAATTCGACCGTCTGGTAGAACTCAATGTAAAAGAACAGGTGATGCACTTAGCCAAAACATCGATTATACAGCGGGCCTGGAAAAAAGAACAAAGGCCTGATCTTCATGGTTGGGTTTATGGATTGAAAGATGGTATCATCAGCCCGGTTTTTGAAATGAAAGCCAATACAAGCATAGATCCGTTGTACGAATATGATGACCTGTAAAGAGGATGATAGGAATGAAAAGGATGCACAGCATTATGCTATGCATCCTTTTTAGGATAACTGTTTTTCTTTGAATTGGGCAATGAACCGCTTGCTGTACTCACTCAGTATCAGCCGGCCGCTGATCCTGGCGCGTTCTTTTAACAGTTCATCCCAATGTTCTGTTCCTTTCCAGAAATGATGTTTCAGCTCACGCATGGCATCGGGATTGGAATGAGAAAGGCTGTTGCACAGGCGGGTGATAGAATCATCCATACCGGCAACATCTGCATGCACCTCAGCAAACAACCCTTTTCGCCGCGCCCAGTCGGCCGGCCGCCACAAGGCAGCATCAATGGCTAATTGGGAGAATGCGGATACACCGATTTTACGTTCTATGGCTGGCCCTACTACAAAAGGGCCAATACCAATAGCCAGCTCGCTCAGTTTTACATCCGATCCGTCTACTGCTATGGCATAGTCGGCAGCGGCTGCAAGGCCAACGCCGCCGCCAACGCACTTGCCCTGTATGCGGGCGATGACCAATTGCGGCACTTTACGCATGGCATTGATCACATGTGCAAAACCGTTAAAAAATTTGGCGCCCTGTTCTTCGGTTGTAATGGAAGCCAGCTCGTCAAAAGAAGCGCCGGAACAAAATACTTTCTCACCGGCCGATCTAAGAATGATCACTTTGGTTTCTTTGTTCAACCCTTCGCTGTGGATGTCTTTTGCCAGTTCTTCCAATATTTTGCCTGGAAGGGAATTACGTTGCGGATGATAGAACTCAATGGTTGCAATGCCATGTTCACGTTCTACTTTAACATATCCTTCTTTAATCACCTCTATCATAATAGTGCTGTTGTTTTCTCGTTCCATTAATTTACAACATTCTTCTTTATAACCGTGCAAATACTTTGTGAATATAAAACAACTTTTTACCTGCTGTCCTGTTTTGCCACCATCGTCAAAATGGTAGCAACTCCTGCAGTCTCCCCCGTATCGTCAATGATCTCCACATACCATTTTACAATTCCTCTGGCTATATCTTCTTCGGTTTTCTTTTCCTGTGTAGTTTTTTCTTTACAGGTAAACCGGACATGCACTTCAGCGCCGGGATACACTGGTTTTGTGAACCGTAATTCATCAATACCATAGTTCAGCAATACCGGATTTTTATGATAGCTGTCCACAAACAGGCCAGCTGCAACACTCAGGATGAAATAACCGTGTGCCACCTGCTTTTCAAACATGGTACCTGTGAAATCAGTGTCTTTCAGGTGAGCATAAAAATGATCACCGCTCAGTTCGGCAAAGCGGTCAATATCTTCGGAACGGATGAGTCGTTTTTCTGTAACGAGCTGCTCACCTACCCGCAATGCTTCAAAATATTTCTGAAAAGGATGCGTACCATCTGTATAACCCCGGGCACCTGGTTGGTACACATTGCTTACTGCTGTGATCATATCCGGAGAACCCTGTAGAGCTACCCGCTGCATATAATGTTTTACGCCGCGCAGTCCCCCCATTTCCTCACTACCACCGGCACGTCCCGGGCCACCATGCACTAATAAAGGCAGGGGAGAACCGTGACCGGTACTTTCTTTGGCGCAATCGTTATTCAAAATTAATATGCGCCCGTGCCAGGTGCCGGCGCCGAGTACGTATTGCCGGGCAATATGCTGGTCGGCAGTAACAACGGAACTCACTAAGGAACCCCTGCCCAGTTTCGCAAGTTCAATTGCTTCGTCCATAGAATGATAGGGCATTAAGGTGGATACAGGACCGAAAGCTTCCACCTCATGGACTTCTTTATTTTGTAAAGGGTTTTCATTCAGTAGTAAAAGCGGGCTCATAAAAGCCCCTTTCATGGCATCGGCATCCACCACTTCCACGCTGTCGAATGAACCATACACGAGCTGCGAGGAAGCCAGCAGCTTTTGCACCTGTGCTTTTACTTCGGTACGCTGCGATTCGCCGGCAAGTGAGCCCATTCTTACTTTTTCGTTCAGGGGATTGCCAATGATGGTTTGGGCCAGCGCTTTACCTAAAGCAATATGAACGTCTGCCAATTTGTTTTGCGGAACGAAGATGCGACGGATGGCCGTACATTTCTGACCGCATTTGGTGATCATTTCTTTGCGTACTTCTTTAATGAAAATATCCCATTCAGGCATAGCAGGTGTAACATCATTACCTAATACAATACAGTTGAGTGAGTCAGCCTCCATGGTAAAGGGAACGTTTTCGGCCAGTATCCTCGGATTTGATTTCAGCATAAGGCCTGTGGAAGCAGAGCCGGTAAATGTTACTACATCCTGCGCAGTTACATGGTCCAGCAGATTGCCTGCATTGCCGCAGATCAGTTGCAGCGCACCATTGGGCAGAATGCCCGATGCGACGATCTCTTTTACAACAGCTTCTGTCAGGAAGGAAGTAATGGTGGCGGGCTTCACCACAGCAGGGATGCCGGCGAGCAGGTTCACCGCAATTTTTTCCAGCATTCCCCATACGGGGAAATTGAATGCATTGATGTGAACAGCTACGCCTTCTTTGGGGAGCAGCAGGTGATGGCCCATAAATGTATTGGCCTTGCCTAATGAATGGTATTCACCATCTAAGCAATAAGGCTGATCCGGAAATTTTCTCCGTAGCGATGCATAGGAGAACAGGTTGCCGATGCCGCCTTCAATATCCACCCAACTGTCGGTCCTGGTGGCACCTGTTTGGTAACTGAGCTGGTAAAACCTGTCGAGGTGCTTGCGCAAATGCAACGCCAGTGCGCGGAGCATCAAACCCCGTTCGTGAAAAGTCATCTTCCGCAGTGCGGGGTTGCCATGTGTACGGGCATAATGCAATACCGCTGCCATGTCAATTCCTTTGGTAGTAGCAGCAGCGATCACTTCACCAGTAAAGGCATTGTATAAAGGCTGGCCATCGCCGTCGCCCTTGATCCATTTACCAAGGATATGATTTTCAAGTTTGACCATGTCAATCGTTTATAAGGCAAAGCTAACGATTGGTAGGTTTATTAGACCGGATCAAATTGCCGGGCATGGTGCATGACATGTTTATAATGCAATAATATCCATTCTTCAAAATTAAGGTAACCAAATGTGGGGTGCAGGGTTGTTTGTGATGGATCTTTAACGAAATAAGTAAAGAAATCGTCTATGGCGCTTTTCAGTTCCCCGATGGCTTTTTCCATAGTGACGTGATGAACGGGCAAAGGTTCTTCACCAATAATAGAGGTGGGCGCTTTTGTGTTTTCCCGGAATTCTTTATCGCTCAGCAAAAAAACTTTGAACTTAGATAATTGTTCTTCAGGTGTTACTAAAGGATAATGTTGCTGGTTTCCGCATGCAAATTATCCAGCAATGAAATATACTGTTGTTTGATAAAAACTTCCTTTGCTGTTGTTTCCATAGGGCCATAGTGTGCATTATAAAGATAAGTACTTTTCTAATTGATTGATTATCAAAACATGTGCTATCTTCTATGTCCTTTTACAGTGCTGATACAGGGTTGTTTTAACTGAATTTGGCACGTATTTGGTGATGATTTAAGTGGACCTAACTCAAATCAAGCGTTATGAAAAAGAATATCATGATCGTTTTACTGGCTGTACTTGCAGGGTTGATCACTTCCGAAATCAATGCACAGGCTCCCTGGGCACCTGCATGGGGTAAAAGAAGGAAACAGCAGCAGTCTTTTTATTACTATCCCCGCGCCAATGTATATTACAATCCTGCTGCCCGACAGTATATGTATCCACGCAATGGTGTGTGGGTAAGCGTGTCTACACCGAATTTTGGCTTCTCCTTCTCAAATATGCCGCATGAAGTTGTTTACTATGATGGCCCGGAGGTTTGGTTACAAAACTCAGCTCATATTGCCCGTTACCATGGTGTTTGGCATGAGGACAGGTATTATGAGCCCGGATATTATGATGGTTATGACCGTTATGAATACAAGCGGTACAAAAAACACCATCACCATGATGACGACGATGAAGATGATGATTAGTTGATAAAGGAAGATTTCATCTATTACAGTTAAACAGACACCCCGCATTTTACAGTATGCGGGGTGTCTGTTTTGATACCTATAAGATTGTTTACTTGCCATCAAATGATGGTTCATTTTTTGAAAATACTTTTCTTTTTGCATGCAGCGTTCATGAATGATTTTCTACGCTGTTATTATTGTGAATAATTACCCCCTAAAATGTGGACTATTATACCGGTTTTAACAGCACACGGGTTGTAATATTATGTAATT
>JBHAFM010000094.1:0-5147 GCA_041856175.1 Sediminibacterium sp. | reverse complement strand
GTTTCTTTTCTATCATATTTCTAAATCAAATGAGATGAGAAAAATACTTCTTATGGGTATTGTATTGCTGTCACTCCAGCAAACTTTTGCCTGTGATATTTGCGGGTGCAGCGCAGGTAATTATTTTATAGGGCCTTTCCCGCAATTCCGTAAGCATTTTTTTGGTACCAGGTACTCTTTCCGCAGTTTCGACAGCCGCCTGGCATCAGACCCAACACAGTTCAGCAAAGACTTTTATCAAACAATTGAGTTGTGGGGCGGTTGGAACATTGACAAAAAATGGCAGCTTATTGCTTTTTTTCCGTATAGTATTAACAGGCAAACTTCGGACGATGGTGTAAAAAAGAGCAATGGCCTGGGCGATATGACTTTTATTATCAATTACAATCTTCTCAACAAAAGAACGAGAGGTAATCATGGTAATATCATCAGCCAGCAATTATTGGTTGGCGGAGGTGTAAAACTGCCTACCGGCAAATTTGCCGCTGATTCCAGTGACATACTTGCAACTGCCAATAACCAGGCGGGAACGGGCAGTGTAGATTTTATACTAAATGCCATGTACACGTATCATATCAATGATTGGGGCATTAACAGCAGTATCAACTATAAAATAAATAATAGCGCCAACAACTATCAATTTGGCAACAGGCTTAGTTCGAGCGCTTTTGTTTTTCGCTCCATCAGCGGCATAACAACAACCTTCAATCCTAATGTTGGATTATTATATGAAAATCTGGCACCAGGCAAGTTGAATAGTTTGAAAATTGAAGACAATGGCGGCTATGCATTACTGGCAGCAGCGGGACTGGAAGTGAATTTCAGTAAAATGGCATTGGGCTTCAATGCCCAATTGCCATTGAGTCAAAACCTTTCCAATGGTCAGACAAGCACCAAGCTCAGGGGGATGTTTCATTTGACATTTACATTCTGACAGCACAAATGATGAAATCAAAAGACTTATTATAACGTGTTGTGCTATTGAAAAAATAGTTGGAAGTTGATAAAGCAAAAGATGTTGTGCGGTTGTCTAAGTAAGTGACCAACCCAAACAATGCACAACATCCGAACGAATTTCGGTAGATTCTATCGAATATGCAAAGAGATCTTTGAAGACGAGGCTGATAGTAAAGGGAATTTACATTTTATCCCAGGGCGCCTAAAATGACTGATTTACAGGTGATTTCACTGGCTTGTATCATGGAGGCATTAGGTATTGATTCAGAGAATTTATTGTGGAGCAAGCTCAAAACTGATTATCCTGGATTGTTTCCGGATCTTAAGAGGCTGGAGCATCAGAGCCAGGCAATGGTGGTTGATTCCATCCCAGTACCGGTAGTCAAACTGGCCAGAGAGAATACTTATAAGTCGTTCAGGAAAGATTTTGACACAGCTCCGGCCAAGGGTTACAGTGCTGTAAATAAAGGATGGTTCATTGGTTATAAACTTCACGTAGTGATCTTTGATAACGGAGTTGTTCAGCAAAGTGGTGTAACCAAGGGGAATGTTCATAGCCTGTCCCGCTTTGCGGGAATATCAATTTTCTAAAATCCATAGATAAGCTTCCTTCAGGCAAACAATTGCTCGGAGACCGGGCTTATCGCTCAAAACCTTTGCAGATGGACCTTTTTGACAAATACAGTGTAAAACTCAGAGTGCCGTTCAGAATCAATCAACATGATTACAAGAAGCATCCCAGGAAGTATAAATCTAAAAGACAGATGGTAGAGACCTTTTTCGAACAAATGTGCGATCAGCTAAATCTGAAAAGGAATTATGCCAAATCCTATGAAGGGCTGGGCAAGATTGACATCGAAATTGTCCTCAATGTCAATCCTGCATTGGATTAACCATTTAAATGGAAGGAAACTGGCTCAGATCAAACACACTCTGAGTTTCCAATAGCACAACACGTTAAAGGTAATATACGATTCATAAAAAAGCCCGAAATGGTTTCGGGCTTTTTTATGAATCAAATGTCTCCATTCATCTTATTTCCATCGACTTAATTGATTGCGCCAGGGAGTTGAGATGATTGGCAGCTAACTTTACTGCATCCGCTTTTACCTCCTTACTCATGTTGGAAGCAACGGAGAGGATGGCAACAGTGGTTACAAGTTTTGCTACCAGCGGACCCCAGGGGTCAACAGGATGTGGTACACCATCGGGGCCAATCACAATCCCTCCGCCATCTACTTTCACGCCTGCTGACACAAAAATCCATCCGGCTTCTCTTTCCCTGTTTTTGAGATCGGGAGGCACTACCCTTGTTTGTGACGTTTGGTAAAACGCAAATGCAAGCCCGGTCTCATGCACCTGCAAATTATAATCTGCAGCATTAACCGTAGCCCCACCTATCTTTTGCCATTCTAAAAACGGAACGCCGTCTACAACATTATAGGCACGCATGTCTTCTGCCAGGTCGGAAGAAACGATACCATCGTTGTTGGCAGTGGCAGTTCTTGCATTATCCAATGCATTGTTGGTGTAGACCTGCATAAAGTCGCTGTCGGAAAAATCGCCGGTATCAACATTAAAAGCATCTACCCATACGCCATAACCGTTTCCACCGATACCTCCGGCAGGAGCATAAACGATAAGTATTTTAATGTTGTTATTACTCACCGGTATGTTTTGTGTGCCGGGTGTGGTATACAGGTGGCTGCCATCTGCAGCTCCTGTTACCGACATAAAAGCGAACGGCAGGTTGGTTCCCATATAGGGAAGGGAAGCGAATGCTGTTACCGGAATGCTGTCGCCCGCGGTGGCAGTGCCGTTAGCTGCAGGAATTAACTGGGTTTGGGTTCCTGCGTGATGGTGCCGATGCCCGGCTGTGTACACGATGTAACTTGTTGTTGTGTTAATCATAGGATCAGGTTTTAAATATTGCTTACTCTGTTAAGGGTTTTCAGCAAATCCCCCTGTCTTATTTTGCAATAGACTTTTTAACCGGGAGGGGACCATTAACCAAGCAGGCAATATTCAATACAGGCTGTCCTTCTTAGGTAAACTGGGGAGATAAATTAACACTTGGAAATAAACAGGCGTGGGTACTCGTCCGCTGCTATGGGTTATGCTAAAATAATACAGGGATTGCAGTATTGCAACTGTGAAAAAACACAGTTCTCAGAAATATATTTCAATTTGATTTTTTAAACCATACAACATCGTTGCTATGATTCATTAGATGAATGGAATATGGTTGTATGAGATGGAAAATACTATTTTTTCATATATATTAAGCAGATTTTAATCACTTGACTAATTAGTCGTTTCCGTTTTTATTATCTATTTTGTTTTGTTAACAAAAATTTAAAAATGTAAACGAAACTAACTATGAGAAAGAAGTATGTATTTATTGTAGTAAATGTGATTTGCCTGCTTTTTGCTTATTCGATAAAGGCTCAATCAGTCTTAAAAGGTAAAGTTTCAGATATACAAGGTGTCGCATTACAAGGTGTTTCAATAAAAATATCTGATGCTGGCACTGTTACAACAGATGCCAACGGGCAATACGCTGTTAAAGTATCTAACGGCAGGCATACTGTTACCTTCTCTTACATAGGCTACTCAACCCAGACTAAACAGGTAATGATACAAGGGGAAGACGTTGTATTAAATGCAGGTTTGGAAATATCGACCAGCCAGTTAGGTGAAGTGGTCGTTTCTGTTGGTTCTAGGTCAGGGCGGCGGACCATAACAGATAGCCCTATCCCGATTGATGTAGTAGGCGCAGCAGATATACAAAGTACAGGGCAGGTTTCTTTCGACAAAGCATTGGAATACAGGGTACCTTCTTTTAATACGGTAAACACACCTGTAAACGATGCTACTTCTTTATTGGATCCTTATGAAATCAGGAATATGGGGCCGAGCCGTACCCTGATCCTGATCAATGGAAAAAGAAAAAACTCAAGTTCACTCACTTATATTCAAACTTCTCCCGGGCAGGGTGAGAGCGGCGCCGATATTTCCGCTATTCCTACGGATGCCATTAAAAGAGTAGAAATTTTACGTGATGGCGCTTCTGCTCAGTACGGTTCGGATGCTATTGCCGGGGTTATGAACATTATTCTAAAAGACAGGTTTGAATATGGCACAGCCACACTGAATACAGGAATTACCGGTAAGGGTGATGGTAAGCTGTTTGGTATAAGTTTAAACAATGGTGCAAACTTCGGAGAAAAAGGATTTTTTAACTATACTGTTGATCTATCACATATTTCTCCGGCAAACCGGGCAGGAAATATTGATCCTGTAGCTGATTTTAACACCTTAGGTGGCGGTACCAACCCGGCAACCGGGAATCCTTATACCCAGGCCGACGCAACTGCTTATATAGCAAAATTCCCTGATGGTAACAACAAGAACGAAACATCACAAACGGCGGCCGCTAAATTTTTGATTAACAGTGCCATTCCTGTTAATGAAAATTCAGAAGTATATTTCAACGCAGCTTATGTATACAAAAAAGTAAACAGTTTTGCCAATTATCGGGTTCCCTACTGGAAACAGGATCCTTATAACCTGCTTCATGCGGCCGGCACTCCCTACATTGGTTTCCAGCCATCTTTTGATGGTGATTTAAATGATTACAATGGTACGGTAGGTTTGCACACTGAAAAGAACGGATTCAAAACCGACATCAGCTTCACTACGGGAGGAAACCAGCAATTATATACTGTTAATAATACGCTTAATAAATCTTTAGGAAAAAACAGTCCAACCAGTTTCAAACCCGGCGGGTTCTCATTTACCAATAATATTGGTAATATAGATATATCTAAAAAAGTTGACCATCAGTTGACTGTTTCTGCCGGTGCCGAATTCAGGGCTGAAACCTATAAGATCATTGCCGGTGATACAGCATCTTATTCCGGTTCGGGTGCAATTTCTTTCCCGGGATACAGCAACCCCGTTACAGCCACCCGTTCTAACTTTGGTGGATACGCAGACCTGGCTTACGATATTGACAAACAATTCCTGATTAATGGTACTGCGCGCCTTGAACAGTACAGCGATTTTGGCAGTGCTTTTGTTTGGAAGTTCAGCTCCAGGTATAAGTTTGCAGATGATAAAGTTGTTTTGCGCAGTTCAATATCTACCGGTTTCAGGGCGCCGTCAGCGGCACAAATAAACCTGCAGTT
>JBHAFM010000093.1:0-11461 GCA_041856175.1 Sediminibacterium sp. | reverse complement strand
GTGTGGTAGGGCCTCACCCTTACCCCGATATGGTAGCACGTTTTCAAAGCGTGATCAGTGAAGAAACGAAATGGCAGCTGAAAGAACAAACAGGCAGTGAACTGCCAACGCATGTTGTAGCCTGTGTGGGCGGCGGCAGTAATGCGGCGGGTGCTTTTTATCATTTCCTGGATGAGCTGGAAGTACGACTGGTTGCAGTAGAAGCTGCGGGTCATGGTATTAACAGCGGCATGAGCGCTGCTACGACACAGTTAGGCAAGCCGGGCATACTGCACGGCAGCAAAAGCCTGCTGATGCAGACCGCAGATGGCCAGGTGATAGAACCGCACAGCATTTCAGCCGGGCTGGATTACCCCGGCATCGGGCCATTGCATGCCCATTTGTTCGAAAGTGGCCGTGGCATTTTTCTGAGTGCAACCGACGAGGAAGCGCTGAAAGCTGCTTTTCATGTGGCCAAAACAGAAGGCATCATCCCCGCATTGGAAACAGCACACGCTTTTGCCATACTGGATAAGCTAAACCTGAAAGCAACAGATAAAGTAGTCGTCTGCCTGAGCGGCCGGGGCGATAAGGACCTGGCAACTTATATGGACAACATGGAATTATCAATTAAAAGTTAAAAGAAACGATTCTATTTTGACTTTTTACTTTTGAATTTTTCAAAATGAGCAGGATTAAACAATTATTCGATAAGAAAAAACAGCAGGTACTGAATGTATATTGTACAGCAGGTTATCCTGAACTGGATAGTACGATGAAAATAATGAAGGCCTTACAGGATAATGGCGCGGACATGGTAGAGATAGGGATGCCCTATAGCGATCCGCTGGCCGACGGGCCGGTTATTCAGGCCAGCAGTACCGTTGCATTGACGAACGGGATGACCATTGCTGTTTTGTTTGAACAACTCAGCGACTTAAGGAAAACCATTCAGCTGCCAGTTGTACTGATGGGTTATATGAACCCCGTATTACAATATGGGTTTGAAAAATTTTGTAAGGATGCTGCTGCTGCCGGTATTGATGGATTGATCTTGCCCGATCTTCCGGAATATGAATATGAAACGGAATATGGAGCCATCATTAAAAAATATGGATTGTATTTTATTTTCCTTGTCACGCCTGAAACAACAAAAGAACGGATACATCAACTTGATGAACTGAGCAGCGGTTTTTTATACGCAGTGAGTTCTTCCGCCACAACAGGAAAGGATAAAGACTTTGCAGCAGTAGAACAATACCTGCATCGGTTGCAAACCATGAAATTAGACAACCCTGTACTGGTTGGATTCGGGATCAAAGACAAAGAAACTTTTCAATCGGCCTGTAAATATACCAGCGGAGCTATTATAGGAACGGCTTATATTAAAGCATTGGAAAAGAGCAGGGATGTATCAGTGACGACCAAAGAATTTCTGGAGAGTGTATTGCAATAAACCAAAAACAAGGAAACCCGCCCGTTCATGAAACTCGTTATTATAAAATACAATGCAGGAAATATTCAGTCCGTTCTGTATGCCCTGGAACGTATTGGCCAGGAAGCTGTTGTAACAGATGACATAGCGCAGATACAGGCAGCCGACAAAGTGATTTTTCCAGGCGTGGGAGAAGCCAGCACCGCCATGAACTACCTGAAAGAAAGAGGCCTGGACACTGTCATCAAAAACCTTACACAACCAGTACTTGGAATTTGCCTTGGGATGCAGTTACTCTGCAAACATTCAGAAGAAAATGATACGGAATGCCTTGGCGTGTTCGAAGAAAAAGTAAAATGGTTTAAAGGCAATGGACAGTCAGCCGTAAAAGTACCGCAGATAGGATGGAACAATATTTACAACCTGGAAACAGCACTTTTCAATCATGTTCCTGAAAACAGCTATTGCTATTTTGTGCATGGCTATTATGCGGCATTAGGAGAACACACCATTGCCACAACAGATTATATACAACCTTATAGTTCGGCATTGCATAAGCATAATTTCTACGGTGTTCAGTTTCACCCTGAAAAAAGTGCTGCTGCAGGAGAACAGATACTGAACAATTTCATCACCTTAATTTCCTGATCAGCAATCATTCATTACTAATTATTCTTCATGCAAATCATTCCGGCCATAGATATCATTGATGGGAAATGTGTTCGCTTAACGCAAGGTGATTACGGGCAAAAGACAATTTACAATGAAAACCCTTTAGAGGTAGCCAAGCAATTTGAAGACGCAGGCCTGCAACGCCTGCACTTGGTTGATCTTGACGGTGCAAAAGCAGGTGCAGTAAAGAACTGGAAAGTGCTCGAGTCAATAGCAGGCAACACATCAATGGTGATAGATTTTGGCGGCGGCGTTAAGCGGGAAGAAGATGTGCGCATTATTTTGAGTTCAGGCGCAGCATTGGTTACGATTGGAAGCCTTGCAGTGAAGAACGAAAGACTGTTTGTGCAATGGTTGCAGCAATTTGGCGCTGATAAATTTTTATTGGGTGCAGATGTAAAGAACGAAAAGATTGCAGTGGGCGGCTGGTTAGAGACAACAGATATCCTGATCTATGATTTTATTGAACAATATACCACGCATGGCATTACGCAGCTGTTCTGCACCGATGTGAGTAAGGATGGCAAGCTGGAAGGGCCTTCTGTTGCATTGTACCAGCACATTCTTACAAGATTTCCCGCACTGCATTTTATTGCCAGCGGGGGGGTGAGTTCTATGGATGACCTGCATGCTTTGCAGGAAATCGGGTGCGCGGGCGCTATTGTAGGGAAGGCAATCTATGAAAACAAAATATCTATTCAGGACTTAACCATATTTACAAAGTAAACCCTTTATGCTAACCAAAAGAATCATACCCTGTCTTGATATCAAAGACGGCAGAACTGTTAAAGGGATCAATTTTGAACACATACGGGATGCCGGAGACCCTGTTGAACTGGGGGCACTGTATGCGCAACAGGGGGCAGATGAGCTGGTATTCCTGGATATTACCGCCACCAACGAAAAAAGAAAAACACTGAGCGAGCTGGTGAATCGCATTTCTCATCATATCAATATTCCATTTACAGTAGGTGGTGGCATCAGCAGTGTGGCAGATGTGCAGGTATTGCTTCAAAACGGCGCTGATAAAATATCAGTGAACACGGCCGCTTTTAAGAACCCCGCCTTGATCAGCGACCTCGCAAAGGAATTCGGAAGCCAGTGCGTGGTACTGGCTATTGATACCAAGCAGGAAGCCGATGGCCAATGGTATGTGTACCTGAATGGGGGGCGGGTAAAGACAGATACACTTTGCACCGACTGGGCCAGGCAGGCAGTGGAGCTGGGAGCAGGTGAAATATTACTAACTTCCATGAACCATGACGGAACAAAACAGGGGTTTGCATTGGATATTACCGGAACTTTGGCATCGCAGCTGCCCGTACCTGTAATTGCATCCGGTGGTGGCGGAACAATGGAACATTTTGTAGCTGTTTTTGAGCATGGCAGGGCTGATGCTGCTTTGGCAGCCAGCATTTTCCATTTTAAAGAGATAGCCATTCCTGAATTGAAACACTACCTGAACCAACAAGGGATTGTAGTACGTATATGATCTGAATACCTGAAAATTGTAACAATGAAAATAGATTTCACAAAATATGCCGATGGATTGGTACCTGCGATCGTACAGGATTATCATACGCATAAAGTACTGATGTTGGGCTTTATGAATGAAGCGGCATTGCAGCAGACAGAAGCACTGGGGAAAGTTACTTTTTACAGCCGGAGCAAACAAAGATTATGGACCAAGGGAGAAGAGAGCGGTAACTTCCTTGAGTTGAAAAGCATTACTGTGGATTGTGATAATGATACTTTGCTGATCAAAGCGCATCCATTGGGACCTGTTTGCCACACCGGCGCAGACACCTGCTGGAGCGAACGCAATCACAGCGATAATTTTTTGCTGTATCTTGAAGACATTATTAAATTGCGTAAGCAGGCATCACCGGAAGACTCCTATGTTGCCCGTCTTTTTGCAAAGGGTATAAATAAGGTGGCACAAAAAGTGGGAGAAGAAGCAGTGGAGCTGGTGATAGAGGCAAAGGATAGCAATGACCACCTGTTCCTGGAAGAAGCAGCAGACCTGCTTTTCCATTATTTGCTTTTACTGAATGCTAAAGGGCATAATTTGCAAAAAGTAGTTGATATTCTTCAAAAACGTCACTCAAAATAATATGAAAAAAATACTGATCGCACTCTTGTTACCGGTAATAGGTGTTGCCCAGGTTAAGAAGCATGATGGTTTTGAAATAAAAGGGAATATAAGCGGACTGAAAGATACCGCTACTGTTTTATTGTTGAATGGGATGGATGGCAAGACCATTACCACTTCCGTTGCACATAAAGGTGCCTTTACACTCAAAGGAAAACTGGCTTCCCCGGAGATCCTTCAATTGGGTTTTGCAGGATCCAAAGAGGGGATTGATCTTTTTATACATAATGATGATGTCGCCATCACAGGTGATATCGCAGCGGTTAACAATATTGCTATCAAAGGGTCTGCTACGCAGGAAGATTACCAGCTTTTCAAACAGCGGTTCAACCCCCTGAAAGATAAACTGAATGGCACCGCAGCTTTGATCAACCCGGAAAAAGACCAACAGAAAAAGGATTCGCTGATCAGCAAGTTCAATACTTACAGAACCCAGGTCGTAGAAGAAGCCGGCCGTTTTGTGAAAGAAAAACCTGCCTCTGCAGTAAGCGCTTTTGCGTTGTTTGTGATCAGCCCCCTGATGAATAGCCTGGATGAACTGGAAGCCAGCTATAAGCTGTTGCAGCCTGCTGCAAAAACAGGCACCCCGGCCAAAGTGATAGAAAACGCCATAGCCAGCGCAAAAGTTGGCGCTGTTGGCTCACAGGCTCTGGTATTTACGCAAAAAGATACCGCTAACAAACCAGTTTCATTGACGTCCTTCAGGGGTAAATATGTGCTGATTGATTTTTGGGCAAGCTGGTGTAAACCCTGCCGGATGGAGAACCCGAATGTGGTTCAGGCCTATCATCTTTATAAGGATAAGAACTTCACCGTGCTGGGTGTGTCACTCGACCAGCATCGTGACAACTGGCTGCAGGCCATCAAAGCTGATAAGCTTACCTGGACACACGTAAGCGATCTGCAATACTGGAACAATGCAGTGGCACAGCTATACCATATTCAAAGTATTCCTGCTAACATGCTCATAGATCCTAACGGCAAGATCATTGCCAAAGACCTTCGGGCAGAAGAATTACAGGAGACACTGAAAAAGTTATTGCAATAGCGGACGGAGTGCAGCCTCGTCAAATCCGACTGCAACAACTTTACCTTCCTGCTCAATGACCGGCCTTTTGATGATGCTGGTACTGGTGCTCATTAAAGCGACAGCTTTTGCTTCGCTGGTAATGGATGCCTGGGTGGCTTCATCTAATTGCCGCCAGGTTGTTCCTTTTTTATTCAGCAATTTTTCCCAGCCTGCCTGTTTGCTCCAGGCTTTCAGTTTTGCCTGGGTAATCCCTTTCTTTTTATAATCATGGAATTCATAAGCCACCTGGTTTTTTTGAAACCAGGCAAGGGTTTTCTTTACTGTATCACAATTGGGAATGCCGTAAATGATATACATTTTAATCAATTATAGCAGCGAAATTAACCAATGATCCATTTTGTTTGCATAAATAAGTGCTTATACCTATTTTGTTAGCCAGCAATCGTTCTCATGAAGGGATATTTACTTTTTCTTCTATTTACTGGCCTTACTTTTATGCTCACCGCTCAAACTAACCCTGGCAAAGTGAAGAGACAGGTGGGGATCATTATGGGCAATGTGCTGGATGCAAAGTCTGGCAAGGCATTGGGTTTTGCCAGTGTAGACTTGTCGAGGGCAGCTGACACCATAAAAAAAATACATGCAACTGCTGATAAAAACGGTTCGTTTGAATTTACAGGCCTTTCATTTGGCTATTACCGTTTATCCATTGACGCTGTTGGCTTCAGGAAAACAAACCTGGACAGCATCCATCTCAGGGCAGAACGTTATGATTTTAACCTGGGCGATATTAAATTGAACGATGCCGCTGTTGCATTGGATGAAATTGTGGTATATGCAGAGAAGCCCTTGATTGAAAACAAGGATGATAAGATCACGTACAATGTTGGAGAAAGTGCATTAAGCAGTGGTTCCTCTGCTTCAGAGCTATTAAAAAATATGCCTCTTGTTAACAATGACCCTGATGGGAAAATCTTACTCAAGGGAAAGGAGCCCAAAATTCTGATTGATGATAAACCCACAGACCTTACTGCACAGCAATTGCAGGATCTGCTGGAAAGCATGCCCGGAAGCAGTATTGAAAAGATAGAGATCATGACCAGTCCCCCTCCACAGTATGCTACTGAAACCGGCGGCGTGATCAATATTGTTACTAAGAAAGGAAGGATAGGATGGATGGGTAAAGTAACCGCCAGTGCCGGTACCCGGAATGAAGGCAGCTTTGCAGGCAATGCCAGCTATCGGAATAAACAATGGTCCTTTAATGTCAATGCAGGAGAGGTTAGTAGTACGGTTACCGGAAACAATTATTCCAGGCGCCAGAATATGTATAAAGACTCAAGCAACTATTTGTACACAACAGGCGATTACAAAAATAAAAACCAACGGCCCAACTTTCGTTTCCAGGCTGATTATGATCTCAATAAAAGAGGCATTTTTAACTTTTCATACCAGGGGAACCTGAATATTTACGATAATGTCAGTCATACAACTTACGAGAACCTCAATAGGGCGAAAAAATTATACAAAGCAAGTCATAGAACAAATGGCAGTGATGGAACCGGGTATAATCACGGAATAAATATTTCCTACACCCACAGGGGAAAGAACCCTGCAGCATTTGTAAGATTTATTGCGAGCGGAAATATTGGAAAGAACAATAATGACCTCAACTACTTTCAGCAATTCCTGAACCCGAATTATAGGCCTACAGGTATAGATTCCACACAAGCGCAACTCTTTGATACCTACAACAGGTCCGGCTCAATAAGACTTGATTATCATAAACCATTACGTTCGAATGGAGACAATTTCTCAACCGGGGCAACTTTTCAGCAATATGATTCGCATAATTCGCTTAATACCAGTTTCCTCCGCAAGTCAGACAGTGTCTTTGTTCCCAATGAACTGCTGAGCAATGACTTCTGGCTCCGGCAGGGTATTTTTACCGTAAGGGCCGGGTTCAGTTTTCTTTTCCCCGGACAAATCAGGTTTTCGGCAGGAGCACAGGCAGAACATACCCATACCATGTTTAATTTTGTTAAAGGAAACATCGCCGATATCACTAACAACTACTGGAATGTATTGCCCAATATTACCATCCGGAAAGAATTTAACAGGATGCTGAATACTTCGCTGACCTATCGTTCCACCATCCGAAGACCTGGTATTGGCGAAATGAATCCGAATATCACCTACAGTGATCCTTACAATACACGTTTTGGGAATCCTTACCTGCAACCATCACTGTCAGATAATTTTAACTGGATGCTAGGCTGGATCAGAGGCAAATATTATATCAATACTTCTATTGGTTATAACAAGGTAAGAGATGTGATCAATTCTATCCGGACATTGGCGGGTGGTGGTAAAACACAAACGACCTGGCTAAATATTGCCGACAGGCAGGAATATGATGCCAGTATTTTTGGCGGATTGACGGTCAGCAGGATGTTCCGGATCAATGGGAGTATCGTTTACACGTATAACCAATACAGTGACAAGGAAAAGAAAATGTACAGGTACCGTGACGGGGGTACTTTCTTAGCCAGCATTAATTACACTTTTACGCCGTCTAATGTCCTGAATTTTGAAGGCAATGCCCGGTTTAACAATTTTGCTGATCCGCAGGGGCGCAGCAGGAGCAGCCTGAACATGAACCTGGGGGTACAACGCAAATTTTTTGACAGGCGGCTGGTTGTAAGCATGAATGTCATAGATCCATTCACTACCCAGGAATACACCACTTACACTTATGGCCCCAATTTTAATATAGAAAGTATTAACTCCAGCCATTCAAGGAATTACAGGGTCACAGTAAGTTACCAACTGAACAAAGTGGTTCAGAAATCTGTAATGAGCGACAAGCAAAAACAAACAATGCTTGATAAGCTGAAAAAAAAGTAGTTAAGCAGTCTGCAGTGCGGGGATCTTTGCTGCGAGCCAGCTTTCCCTAAGAGGGATAAGCCACTTGCTCAGCAGCTCTTCTTTGGTAGCAACAAGGTTGTTGAAATATAAAGTGTCGGGAGTGATAAAAGCATTCTCCACTGCATAGTTGAGTTGCGAAAGCGGTAACACTTCGATCCTGTCTTTTACTATAAAAGCAAGGTGTTGCCGGTTGAACATATCCACTTTGAATAATTGCTCTATTTGTTTGACCACCCGCACAGAACTGTCGGTACTGCATCCACTCACGCCCGCAGTAGTCTCGTCGGCTATGAAAACAATGAATTGCCCGAATAACAGGTTGGCATATCCTTTTACCGGCGTTCCGTGTGTTTGCCATTCGGCAACAAACTGCTGCAGCAGTGTTTCCAATTGTAATGCTTCACCGATCAGGAACAAACGGCTGCTCTGGTAAATCCATACTTTGGATGATGGATGAAAATCTGCAGGGATATGTTGTTGGTAATCAAGATCCATGCTGCAAAAATACCATTTCTTCCCCAATTCCCAAGTCCTACTCCATGCTTGCTGCAATCAGCTCGGCTATGTCCAGTACAGCCACTTCCTGTTCTTTTTCCCTGTTCTTCACTCCATCTGTCATCATGGTATTGCAAAAGGGACAGGCAGCTGCAATACAAGACGCACCTGTTTCCAGCGCCTCATCTGTCCGTTCAATATTGATGCGCTTCTGACCCGGTTCATCTTCTTTAAACATTTGCGCGCCACCGGCGCCGCAGCATAATCCTTTACTGCGGCAACGTTTCATTTCCACCAGTTCTGCATCCAATGCTTCAAGCACTTTGCGGGGTGCTTCGTAAATATTGTTGGCTCGGCCCAGGTAGCAGCTGTCGTGATAAGCAATCTTCTTACCCTTAAAAGAGCCGCCTTCCTTCAGCTTGACCCTGCCCTCATCTATCAGTTGCTGTAATAAGGAAGTGTGATGGATGACCTCGTAATGTCCCCCCAGTTCAGGATACTCATTTTTAAGGGTATTGAAGCAATGGGGACAGGTAGCAACAATTTTTTTAATGCCATAGCCATTCAATACCTGGATATTCTGGTAGGCCATCATCTGGAAAAGGAATTCATTACCGGCACGCCGGGCGGGATCACCAGTGCAGGCTTCTTCTTTGCCCAAGATGGCATAGCGGATGCCCACTTTATTCAGGATGGTGGCAAAGGCCCTGGTAATTTTCTGCGCGCGCTGGTCAAAACTGCCGGCACAACCCACCCAGAATAAGATTTCCGGCGTTTCGCCATTCGTCATCATTTCGGCCATTGTATTCACCTTCATACGGCTAAGGTTATAAGAGTTATCAATTGGAGCTGTTAATTAATTTCGGACGCCCACTTGTCGCGCTCATCCGGCGCAAACTTCCATGGCGCAAAGTTATTTTCGGTATTGCTGAACATGCTGTTCCATTCCTGCGGCGCATTACTTTCTTCCATGACCAATGAGCGGCGCAGTTCGGTGATGATTTCCAAAGGGGAAATACTTACCGGGCATTCCTCCACACAGGCATTGCAGGTGGTGCAAGCGCGTAATTCCTCTACGCTGATATAATCGTGCAACAGTGATTTGTTGTCCGCTACAAACTGTTTGTGCCGGTTGATGTTCCTGCCTACTTCTTCTGCCCGGTCGCGCGTAGCCATCATGATCTTGCGCGGGCTCAGCAGTTTGCCGGTGATGTTAGCGGGACAGGCAGCGGTACAACGGCCGCATTCGGTGCAACTGTAAGCGTCTAAGAGGTTTCTCCAGCTCAGGTCAAAAATATCTTTGGCGCCAAAATGGGCTGGCGGGGCAGCATCGGCCGGGGCAAGTTGGGGCTGCATGGCATACAATACCTCATGCTGCACTGCCGGCATGTTTTTCATCTTGCCTGGCACAGCTAATCTGGCGTAGAAGGCATTGGGAAATGCAAGTAGGATGTGCAGGTGTTTGGAATAAGGCAGGTAATTCAAAAAAGCAAAAATGCCTGTAATATGCAGCCACCAGCAGGTTCTTTCAAGACCCATCAGACTGCTTTCATTCCATCCGCTGAACAGGGGCATGAGCAGGCCCGAAAAATAAAAAGCACCGGTCTGGTGATAGTGTTCACTTCCCTTAGCTTGTAAAAGCTGGTCAGTAGTATTAAGCGTGAGGAAAAGGAGCATGAGTGCGATCTCGGTCAGCAGGATATAGTTGGCATCGCTGCGCGGCCACCCATCGAGATCCTTACTGATAAAACGGCGAAGCTTAATGATATTCCTCCTGCACAGGAAAACAATACATACAATGGTTACGCCCACAGCCAGGAATTCAAAAGCATTGATGAGCCAGCTGTATAAAGGGCCGAGCGGGTCGGCGAATAAGCGGTGTTTGCCTAATAGTCCGTCCAGCACAATCTCCAGCACTTCTAAGTTAATGATGATGAAGCCGGCATAAATGACAAAGTGCATCACCGCTACCAGCGGATTCCTGAACATTTTTTTCTGTCCAAAAGCCAACAGCAACAGATTTTTCCAGCGTTGACTATTATTGCCGCTGAAATCTTCGTCCTTTCCCAATAAAATATTCCTCCGGATCTCCCCGGTCTTTCTCGTAAACAGCCAAACGGCAACAGCAGCGAGCGCCAGAAACAGGATCTGTTGTATATACTGCATATGACAAGGTTATTTTGCTAAGATAGAGACAAATGGGGATTTGGATGTAGGATTTGGTGATGTAGGATTTGTCAATAGATATCCTACATCACCAAATCCTACATCCTACATAAAAAATCAACCTTATTGTAGTTACATTTGGCATACGAAACAAAAGCGTATGGCTGATAAAAAGTATATACTTAGTAAGGAAGCTGCAGAACAGAAGCTGCATCGTATGACCCTTGAACTGGCTGAGCAGTTGAATGGCGATATGGAACCGGTGATATTGATCGGTATCCGCAACAGCGGAACTGTGATTGCTGACAAAATAGGTGCTTTGCTGAAACAATATGTGACTAGTGAAGTCAGGATCATTTCAGCAAGCCTCGATAAGACAATGCCAAAAGAAGTGATATTGAGTGAAACGCCGGATTTCAATAACCTGCATGTGGTAATTGTGGATGATGTGACCAACAGCGGTAAAACACTGCTGTATGCACTGAAACCATTGCTTGACTATCATCCCAAAAGCATCCAGACATTAGTGCTTGTTGAAAGGATGCACAAACTCTACCCGGTCAAACCCGATTATGTTGGATTATCTGTAGCAACAACCCTGCAG
>JBHAFM010000092.1:0-10193 GCA_041856175.1 Sediminibacterium sp. | reverse complement strand
TGCAGCAAATGCAATTGGCTAACAGTTACTTTATGAATAAATGGCCCGATGCGGGAAAGCCCATTGTTACCAATAAAGAACGGCCCAGCAATATCTGGACGAGGGCTGTTTATTATGAAGGATTAATGGCGATGTATCATATAGACAAGGAACAGGCTTATTATGATTATGCAGTAGCATGGGGCGAAAAACACCATTGGGGACTCGCAGGCGGCATACAGACACGCAATGCAGATAACCAGTGTTGCGGTCAGACCTTTATTGATGTATACCTGGAAGATAGAAAAGAAGAAAGAATCAGGGATATTAAAGCTTCTGTAGATCTGATGGTGCATAGCGATAAAGTGGATGACTGGTGGTGGATTGATGCCTTGCAAATGTCGATGCCGGTATTTACCAGGCTGGGCGTATTGTACCAGGATACTTCTTATTTCCACAAGATGTACGACCTATATGCCTTTACAAAATACAAACATGGTGGAAATGGTTTGTATAATGCAACAAGTCATCTCTGGTGGCGCGACAAAGATTTTATTCCACCCTACAAAGAACCCAACGGTGCAGATTGTTATTGGGCCAGGGGGAATGGCTGGGTAGTTGCAGCTCTGGTACGCACATTACAAATACTGCCCAAAACAGATCCACATTACGCGGAATACCTGAAAGACTACCAGGATATGTGCAATGCCTTGCTGCCACTGCAGCGTGCTGATGGCTTCTGGAATGTTAGCCTGAAAGACGAAAGCCATTTTGGGGGTAAGGAGCTATCGGGCACTTCTTTGTTTATGTATGGGTTTGCATGGGGCATGAACCATGGATTGCTGGATAAAAAATTATTCAGGCCTGCAGTGGTAAAAGCATGGAGTGCAGTAGTAAAAGATTGCGTGCATGCAGACGGCAAACTTGGATATGTGCAGGGCACAGGCAAAGAACCTAAAGACGGGCAACCGGTTAATTATGATACTACACCCGATTTTGAAGATTATGGACTCGGTTGTTTCTTATTAGCAGGAAGTGAGGTATATCAATTGAAATAACCTGTAAGACAAATACCTGACAGTAGTTTTCACGATTGTATAAATAGCATTTCCCGATACGGCAGTTGCAGGAAATGCTTTAGTGCGTATTTCGCAGCCAAATTAAGGCTATGAAAAAAATATACACACTACTGCTATTGCTGGTAGGATTATCAGCAGTTGCACAGACAGGGATAATCAAAGGAAAAGTAACTACTATAGACGGCAAATCAGCCGCTGATGTAAACGTAATATTAGTAAAGGCAGACAGGAATACCGTTACGCTTGAAGACGGTTCATTTGTTTTGCGAAATATAAAAGCAGGATATTATACACTTGTAGTTTCCTGTGCAGGCTTGCAGTCACAATCAAAAGAAGTGGCAGTAAATGCAAATGCTGTATCTGAACTTAAGTTCACATTAACAGAAACTGCCCGGCAATTGGACGAAGTGATTGTGGAAGCAAGGAGAACAGCCAATGACAAAGCGGTTACCATAGGCAAAGCGCCAATCCCTGCAATGGACCTGCCGCAAGCTATTGCAGTTGTTGACCAGGGCATATTGCAGGACCAGCAGGCATAGCTATAAAAAGGCTACCCGGTTTATTCCGGGTGGCCTTCTTAATTTATAGCCCCGGAATGGTACAAATATTTATAGATTTACAAGCGTGATTGCCCGCCATCCTGTACAGGGCTATCACTTCATATAAAATCTATATTGCATTATGATACAAGTAATCGGAAGAGCCCTGGACATTATTGAATTGATTGCCAAAGAACCGGAAGAAGTGAAGACTTTGAGCGATATAGCTGATACCATCGGATTGAATCACGGCACCTGTGCCAATATCCTGAAAACACTGGTTAACAGGAATTATGTTGAGAAGGTAGGAGGTAAGAAAGGGTATAAATTGGGTATGATGGCCTTCCGGCTTGCTGGTAGAAAGGATTATAAAAACGATCTTGTAGAAGCTGCAAAAGAAGAAATGACCAGGCTTACCAAGCAATTTAACGAGAATACATTGTTGTCTGTCCTGAAAGAGAACAAGCGGCTCGCCATACTCCGTGTTAATAGCCACCACCAGTTACAGGTAGTAACGCCGACAGAAAAAGACGCTTATAATTCCTCTACAGGCAGGTTGCTCGTAGCCATGTTGCCAGATGATGAACTGGAGGCTTTTATAAAGAAACACAGCTTACCCCCATCCCGCCCCGCCGGCAAAGCCGTTGCAGAAAAGAAGTTTTATGACGAAGTTAAAAAGATCAGAAAAGAAGGCTTTGCAACTTATTTGCCGGATGACCAGATACTGGGATTGGCAGTGCCTGTGTACCAGGAAAGCAGGGTAGTGGCAAGTTTAAGTATGTACCTTCCGGCTTTCCGTTGCAACAATGCGCTGAAGAAACAAATGAAAGAATCCCTGATACGTTCTGCGCAAAAGATCAGCAATAAATTGAAAGGGTAATTAACAGATCAGTCCCCTTTGTTACCCTTTTTCAACCTTTTTTTGGTTTGTTAGCAAAAAATCATAAGATTTATACTGCAAAAAGATATTTTATAATATAAAATATTTATTGCATACACGGTTGCAGTGAATGTGTTATCTCAATTTTAAAACACAATAACATGGAAAAATCCAGAAGGGAATTCATAAAAAAAGTTGGTATGGGATCAACCGGCCTGGCAATTGGGGGCTTAGGGCTTGGGTTCTCGGCAAAAAGTTATGCCAATATCATTGGCGCCAATGAACGCATACGGGTGGCAGTAATAGGTACAAACAGCCGCGGACTGGCACATATTGGCGCATTTGCCCAATTGCCCAATGTTGAAGTGAGCCATATTTGTGATGTGGAAGAAAAAGCATTGGAGAAAGGGGTAACTGCTACAGAAAAGCGCACGGGCAAAAAACCGCTGGCAGTTAAAGATTTCAGAACCCTGTTGAGCAGCAAAGAAGTGGATGCACTGTCTATTGCAATGCCCGACCATTGGCATGCACCTGCTACCATACTGGGTTGCCAGGCGGGTAAACACGTATATGTGGAAAAACCATTGAGTCATAATCCACATGAAGGCGAATTGGCCATCAGGGCCGCAAGAAAATATAAATGTGTGGTACAAATGGGCAGCCAGCGCCGTTCATGGCCCACATTAACAGAAGGCATTAAAGAGCTGCATAATGGTGCAATTGGAAAAGTACACTTAGCCAAAGGCTGGTATACCAATAACCGTGGCCCCATTGGTATTGGGAAAGCTGCGCCAATACCAGCGGGACTCGACTATGAATTATGGCAAGGGCCGGCGCCACGCATGCCTTTCCGCGATAACCTTATTCATTATAACTGGCATTGGTTCTGGCATTGGGGAACAGGCGAGGCATTAAATAATGGTACGCATGAAGTAGACGTGATTCGTTGGGGACTTGGCATTGATTACCCGCTAAAAGTGAATTCTGTTGGCGGCAGGTATTATTTTAAAGATGATTGGGAAACACCCGATACGCAGGTTATTACGTTTGAATGTCCGAATAATGTATCTGTAGTATGGGAAGGGCGCAGCTGCAATGGCCGTAATGTAGAAGGGTCTGACAGGGGAGTGATGTTTTACGGAGATGCCGGCAGTATGAGCACAGGCGGCAATAGTTATATCATTTACGACAACAAAAACAAAATTGTAAAAGAGGTAAAATCAAATATACAGATTGATGGAAGGAATACAGCCAGCCCAAGTGAGGGATTGGATGTGGTACACTTTGCCAATTTCTTAGACAGTATCCGTAAAGACCAGTTGCCCAATGCCGATGTTGAGACTGGCTATAAAAGCACTTTATGGGTACAATTAGGTAATATCGCACAAAGGGTTGGGCATACATTGAATATTGACCAGCAGAACGGACATATTATCAACGATAGCCAGGCCGCCACATTATGGGGCAGGGAATACGAGAATGGATGGGAACCTAAAGTATAAAGCAACATTCGTAAAATAAAATGAGCAGAAGAAACTTTATCAAACAAACCGGCCTGCTGGCTGGAGGTATGTTATTACACCATGAAATGCTGCGCGCTTTTGCCGCAGTACCGGATACAGGAAGTGTTAATATAGGCCTTATTGGTTGCGGCGACCGGGGCCGCGGGCTGATGACCGTTATGCAGGAGCTGCCGGAAAAATTTCAAATACGGGCCATCTGTGATGTGCTCGATTTTCGCCTAGCGGAAGCACAAAAAGTAGCACCATCGGGGCAGCTGAAAGTGTATAAAGACTATAGGAAGCTGCTGGATGATCAAACAATCCAGGCAGTGGTCATTGCGGTGCCGCTGAACCTTCACTACCAGCTAGCCACTGATGCCCTGGCTGCCGGGAAGCATGTGTACCTCGAAAAGACCATGACCTACAATATACCACAGGCAGCTGCGCTTGTAAAAACGGCAGCTGGGCATGGCGGACAAGTATTGCAGGTAGGCCACCAATACCGTTACACACCATTGTATTACAAAGTGAAGGAGATGATCGAGAAAGGTTACCTGGGCAAAGTAACGCAGATCGATTGCCGCTGGGACAGGAACTGGAACTGGAAAAGGCCGGTACCCGATCCTTCACTGGAAAGACAGGTGAACTGGCGCATGTATAAAGAATATTCAGGCGGATTGCCTGCTGAATTGTTATCACACCAGATTGACTTTATTAACTGGGCATTCAATACACACCCGGACCAGATCATGGGTACCGGCGGTATTGATAATTATAAAGACGGACGTGAAACCTATGACAACGTACAGGTACTGATGCGTTATTCCAAAGAAGGCATGATTGGAAATTTTGGCGCTACCTGTTCCAATGCAAGGGATGGTTACCTGTTCAAACTAAAAGGAAGCAAAGGAACTGTTTCATTATTGATGAATGAGGGGGTGTATTATCCCGAATCTGAAACGCGGAAGGAGTTGCAGACGGTAGACGGTGTAACAGGCGCTACTAAGATCACCTGGAATAAAGATGGTGGTATACCGGTACTGACAGCACCTACGAAGGACGGTACTTTCTATGCACTTACAGATTTTCATAAAGCCATCACACAAAAAATAAAACCGGCTTCCAACGTTATTACGGGAGCAACCACGGCTGTCTGTGTGCATCTTTCCAATGATGCCATTTATAACAATACCATCAGGCACTGGGAGCCAGGCTATGATTTCCAGGCCTGATCTGCTGATCATTCAATGTATCGATTGAAAATTATACTGGCAATACTTACCTTTTTTGTTTTTACTGCTGGTACGCAAGTGCCGGCAGTAAAAACATTTCATATATCCGGCTATGCGCAGGGAACTACTTACCATATTACTTACTATGCCGCCACGGAATTAGTTACAAAGGCGCATACAGACAGCATCCTGAGCAAAATCGACAGTTCCCTTTCCCTTTATAAGTCCTATTCGCTGATCAGCCGGTTCAACCGCTCTGCCAATGGTTTGTTGATTGATCCGCATTTCAAAAATGTGGTGGAAAAATCGTTAGAGATCTGGCATCTGACGGACGGCCTGTTTGACATAACCGTGCAACCCCTTGTGGAAGCCTGGGGATTCAGTGCGAAGCAAACACATCAATTGCCCACAGACGCGGATATTAAGGCTTTGCTACCCTGTATCGGATCGGAAAAAATTCACCTGAAGGGCAGGCAGCTTACAAAGGATAAGCCCTGCGTACGTATTGATGTCAATGGTATTGCACAGGGATACAGCGTGGATGTGGTGGCCGATTTTATGGAAGCCAAAGGGATCAGGGACTATATTGTTGAAATTGGCGGAGAACTAAGGGTAAAAGGGCACAGGCAGCCGGAAAAAGCGACCATGACGATCGGTATTGAAGCACCCGGCGAAAGTGAGTTTAATGAAATGCCTTACCAGCGTATCATGCAGGTCAGTCATGGGGCAGTTACTACGTCGGGTAATTACCGGAAGTTTTATCAAAGCGGGGCTAAAAAAATTAATCATCTCATTGACCCCCATACCGGTTATTCTTTTCAGAATGAACTGATCAGTGTAACGGTCTGGGCCAAAGATGCAATTACCGCAGATGGGTATGACAATGCGTTAATGGGTATGGGACTTAAAAAAGCCATGCAGTTTGTGGCAAAAAAAAAAGACATGGAAGCGTATTTCATCTATCAAAAACCAAACGGTGCAGTAGCTGATACAGCAACTGCAGGTTTTTATTCTTTTTTCAAAAAAGAGTAAGCCCTGCCCGATTTTGCAAGCTCACATGCATTCCACAACATGGTGGGGAAACTGCTAGGATCAATTGGTTTCATCTGACGGCTTATGCTGAAAGCTATACAGCAGGAAAAACAATGCAGGCAGGATAAAGATGCTGCCAAGCAGCAGGGCAAGCGCCAGTGCATTCATTGTTTTATCCTGCCCGTGTTGTTCTAACAAAGAGAGAAAGGAACCGTTCTTCAAAAGAACAATGTTAGGGAAATGCTGGAAAGTAGTGGCAAAGAGGATCATGGTTACCTGGAAGCCGGCCAGCATGCGCAAGCCGTATTTAACTTTTTTTGCCAGGAGTAAATACCACAGGAGCAGGAAGGAGACAATGGCTGCAGTAATAGCAACAATGCCGGCCATATTGCCAAATATCCAATGTACAAGTGGTATTTTTTCAATCCAGGCCGCCAGGAATACCAATGCTCCGCAAATCACTGCTGCAATGCTTGCTGTTTTCGATTTTGCTATGAAGCGTTCCCTGTCCTCATCATTGTCCGCTTCGCCAATCAGGTAAACAGCCGCCAGGAAACTGCAGATTGCAACGGTAAAAAATCCTATAGCGATACAAAACCAATTAAGCCAGCTGAAGATGTAGGCATCTGTAAAATTAATGGCAGCTGTATTTATTTTACCGGCAACCGTACTGCCGGCAATAATGCCTAAGAACAGGGGTGTGATAAAGCTGGAATAGATAAAGATGCGGTTATACACTTTCTGCATGCGGTCCCTAACTGCATCATAGTGCCGGAATGTGAAGGCAGTGCCTCTTGCGATGATACCAAGTAACATAATGGCTAATGGAATGTGCAGGTAGGTAGACATGGTGGCATAGATAGCGGGGAAACCCACAAACAATATCACTACCGCAATGATCAGCCACATGTGATTGGCTTCCCAGATAGGGCCAATGGCTTTGTACATGGTTCTCCTGGTTTTGCTCCGGTTCTTTTTGGTGGTAAAGAGTTCCAAAATGCCCGCGCCAAAATCTGCACCGCCCAATAACAGGTACAATAGAATGGCGGTCCACAGGTAAGCGATAACAACATATAACATAACGCTAGTCATTATTAGTGGATGAATGTAATGGTACATCGTACAAAACAGGCACCATTTTAATTTGCCGGTACAGCATGAAGATCACGATGCAGGCAAGCGATACATAGATGGCAGTAAAGAGATAAAATGAATACACAATGCCGGGCATGGGTGTTGCGGCATCAATTGTTTTCATTACCCCATAGATGATCCACGGTTGTCTTCCTACCTCGGTTACCGTCCATCCAGCTTCCACTGCTACAAAACCGAGCGGAGTGGCTATTGCAAACAGTTGCAGCATCCACCTGCTGTCACGCCATCGTTTGAACAGGCCTATGAAATATAATACAGCTATGGCAAGCATTAACATACCTATTCCTACCATGACCTGGAAAGCATAATGGGTAATGGCTACAGGAGGTTGCTGATCAGGCGGAATGCTGTCAAGCCCCTTTACTTCTGCATGCACATCACCATGGGTCATAAAGCTGAGCAGTCCGGGTATCCTGATGGCATAGTCCACCTTTTTATTTTTTTCATCAGGGATGCCGCCAATGATCAGTGAGGCAGCTTTTTCTGTCTGGAAATGGGCTTCCATAGCAGCTAATTTGGCAGGTTGACGTTTCGCTACTTCTTTAGCAGAGATATCTCCGCTGATGGGTTGTAGTACAGCAGCAATAGTAGCAAACAGCGCAGCTATGCGAAACGCTTTACTATGGAAAGGTATATTTCTGCCTTTCAGTACCATGAGTGCATGAATGCCGGCCACTGCAAAACCTGTTGCTGCAAAAGCTGCGATAGACATGTGCAGCGATTGAGAGAACCAGGCCTTGTTGAACATTGCTTTCATGGGGTCTATGTTCAGGTATTGGCCATTGGTGTAATCAAACCCGGCGGGACTGTTCATCCATGCATTCGCAGCAACTACTAAAATGCCGGAGATGAGTCCGCTGATACCCACAATCACACCAGTAAACCAATGAAACCATTTGTTGAAACGGTCCCACCCATACAAAAAGAAGCCCAGTGCAATGGCTTCAATAAAAAAAGCGGTTCCTTCCAATGAAAACGGCATTCCGAAGATGGGGCCGGCATGCTTCATGAAATTGGGCCATAATAGTCCCAGTTCAAAAGAAAGCACAGTACCGGATACAGCCCCGGTAGCAAAAAAAATGGCAACTCCTTTGCTCCATGCTTTCGTTATATTTTTAAAGACCTCCCTGTTCGTTTTTAACCAGTAATAATGCGCCACAGCCATAAAAAAAGGCATCACCATGCCAATGCAGGAAAAGATAATGTGAAAGCCTAAAGAAAGAGCCATTTGCGAACGGGCAGCTACAAAATCATTCATATATGCAGTGTTGAACTATGGTTACCAATGAGCGATCAATAAAAAGCGTCATGCAAATTTAGACTTACATTGATCAGCAGTCAAAGAAATCTAAAGATCGGGTCAAGTAATGATCAAGGCAGGGTCAGACTTGGGTCAATATAAAGTCAAGGTAAGGTCAACATAACGTCAATGCCAGGTCAGGTCCGCGTCAAAGAAATGTCGATGTGAAGGCGAATGCATAAACAAAAAAAGCCGCTTCCACATGGAAACGGCTTTAATGGGTACTTTAAACGAATGTTTTTTTAGGACCGTTTTTTTATTTGACTACAACAATTTGTTTTTTGTATGTTTTGTTAGCAGTGTACATAACGCAGAAATAGGTTCCGGAAGGATGAGCGGCACAATTCCAGGAGAAACTGTTTTTTCCTCTATTAAGCAGGCCGTTGTATATTTCGTTCACCTGCATGCCGCTTGCATTGATGATCACAATTTTTGCCGGGCCGGTTTCTGCCGGCGACACCCTGATATTAACGGTATGGGTAGCCGGATTTGGATAGGTAGCAAAATTTTCTGCTGACATTTCATCCATCACTTTAGCCTGGCCAACAGGTACAATAGACAATGGCTGGTAATTGGCTCTCTTTACCCAAATGGTATACCCCCTTGGCGGCGCCTGGAAATAGCCCCTGCCATCAGGATATACATATACCGTATCGGTTCCGTTGAGTGCATTGACTAATGTTGTTCCAGCCCAGTTCTCATAACCGGCAGGAGAAACATCCACCCACAAACCTTTTATATTGGTATCGTGATTGTTCAGTACAATAACAGCACCGCTTTTTACACCGTTACCTTGCCGGCGTGCCACATATACATTGGACACATCTGCAGCCGGATAAGGGTTACCGGTTTCACTTAATACAGTTAATGATCCGCCTAAATATGTTTTCCTTACTGCTATCAGTTTGTTGATATCATTTTGTAAAGAAGCCGGTGCGGTTGTACTATAAGTAGAATCATTGGCATCCTGTTGCTTTACGCCAAAATAGTGCGGATAAAAAATACAGGTCCTTGCCTGGTGTGTGAACAGATAGGCATAGCCCATTTTATGGTCTTTGGTAACCCATTTATCACGTTCCTTACCCGTGTCATGGTTATCTAAAAAAGCAACCACTGAAGAATCAGGCAAACTGTTACCGCCATTGTCCCGTACCATACCGGCATGGTTTAACCATGACATGTTATAGCTGGTACCATTGCCATTACACATATCAGAGAGGGAACTTTTTAAGGGGAAATCAAACCCGGTTACAGTGGCGCCACCGGTGGCTACTGTATTAACCCAGCTTTTGATCCGGTAAGCAGATCCCCAATACTCACCAACAATGAACCGCTGTTTGCCGTTCAGCAAAGGAAGGTTTTTTACCCAGTCCGAAACAAAGGCTTCCTGGAAACCCCTTACAAAATCCAATCTGAAGCCATCAAAGCCAACCTGACCGGCCAGCCAGGAACCCCAGTTCTTCAAACGGGCCTTAACTGTATCGGCGTAAGTATT
>JBHAFM010000091.1:0-11057 GCA_041856175.1 Sediminibacterium sp. | reverse complement strand
ATAAAATTCGTAACGTCCGCCCCATCCTCCGAAATCCGGATGTTCAGGGTCATTAAGGCCATTGCTGATAAGATTTAAAAACGAAGGCGTATCGCCTTCCATTCCATACGCCACATCAGGATAAGCAGCGCCGAGCGGTCCATGCCCCTGTTGAATATTTTTTGCCAGCCAATCATTCGAAACAACTTCCGTGTTAGAACCAGGCATCGGGAATGAGATGCCCAGCCATGTTGCATTCGTGTAGTTATAACCAGGAGTGACAACAAAAAAAATATCTGGAAAATTTTTCCTGATCCATGGTCCCGTATCATCCTGATCGGAGATCGTGTACACACGTATTTTTTCATACATACGCTCGGCATCTGAATTGGTTTTTGTTTTCTTTATTTTCCATAACGCTTGCGCTAAGGTATTTGGTCCGCCCCAAACAGAAATCCATAGCGGGCGATCATCCTGTTTTTCCAATATTTTTATAATCCATTCTGAACCTTCGGAATCTTTGCCTTCGCCCACACCTTCCATTCCATACACAGCCAATCCTTTCTTTACTTTTGGTTTTAGTTCATCATAAGTCGGATAACCCTTTTCATGATTCAATAAATTCGGTTGCACTTTTTTATACGCATCAAGTATTCTCAAAATACTTTCAGGAGCCACTCTTTTCTTCTGATGAATAGAAGTGGTGGCAATAATCCCTTCTACATCCCATTGATTAGAATAAGTAAGAAAGCGTACCAGTGATTGTGTATCATCGGGATCAGCCTCAATATCGGTTAAGACAAGAACACGTGGCTTTTTTTCAGTTTGAGCAAAAACATTAAAAGGGATAAATGATATCACCAGCAGTATTATAAGCGTTGTCGTTTTTAGTTGTGGCATTTTTAATTTCTTTATTGATGTTGTCAAAACTTATATACCTACTTGAAAAATTTCGGAGCAAGTTCAGTTAAATACAAACGCCACACATTCCAGGTATGATTGCCTTCACTTTCACGATACGTGTATTTGAAACCAATTTCATCGTACAAGCTTCGAATTTTCGTAACAGAGCTATATAAAAAATCATTTTTACCAATACCAATCCAATAAAGTTTAGGTTTTGATGCCATCAATGCTTTAAGCTGTGCAATGTGTTTTTCTTTATTATAGCTTGTATCGTTGTTCCTAAAAGAAGAAAACAATCCCATGCTCATAACGCCGATGTAATTAAACTTGCCTGGGTTATTATTGGTAATATTTTGTGTTTGATAACCACCCATTGAAAAACCCGATATTGCGCGATGATCTGCATCTGCAATAACACGATAATTTTTTTCAATGTATGGCACCACATCTTTTACCAGGCTTTGTTCAAACCTGCCGGAAGCCATGCTTCCAATTCCGGGAACTTCTTTTGAATTTGTGTTGAGCGGCTTGTCCAAAGGCGTTGCGACTGCATCAGGATTTCCATTGGTTATAACAACTATCATTGGTACTGCTTCTTTGGAAGCGATCAGGTTATCGATAATGTAATTGGCTCTACCGCGATTAATCCAACCATCTTCATCTCCACCACCACCATGCAATAAATACAATACAGGATATTTATCTTTTCCCCGTTCATAGCCGGGCGGGGTGTACACATACATTCTTCTCTCTGAACCCAAGATTGAAGATGGATACCAAACTGCCGTAACATTTCCGTGGGGTACGTTCCGTGTAGCAATAAGATTCCCCAATTTCCCGGGAATTAACAACCTGTTTTCAACAATACTTCCATCTCGTGTAACTGCATTGTTGTTCGGATCAAGCATTACTGCACCATCAAGAATAAAACGATACTCATACATATCAGAAGCTAATGGCCCAATCTTCACTTCATAAATATTGGAATCTTTTTTCACCATTGGTACAGCCTTGAAATCAACTGCAAATGTGCCCACCACTTGCACACTTGAAGCTCCCGGTGCTTTTATTCTAAAGACCACAGAGTTGTCCGGTTGTATTTCAGGCGAAACAAATTTGGCGTTATTCTGTGCGTGTAAACAAAGTGATAAAATAAGCATGCAATACGTGATACTTAGTTTGTTCATAATGAGTCATTTTTATGATGCATAATAAAATCTGAAAATGTTTAATGACTGGTAATTTTTGAATTAATATTTTTCATTAAATAAAATCAGTTTTGAAAAAAAATCCTCAAATAGTAAATGAACATCCAGTTGTTTATAGATTCTGATATTTCTTCCTGATGTATTTACCTCATATAGTCCCTGGTTGTTAATTAATGGAGATGATCGCAGAACATATTGACTGGACGACGGGTCAGCTTCAAAAGAAGATTGCAGTGCAGTTAAAAGCACCAAAGGACTGTCACCAATTATATAAGTTTCTCCTAAGTTGTAATTCCATTTTGCAGTTTTTTTCATAACACCTTCAATCGAATTTGACAAATAATTACCTATTTTACCCTGGCTTTTCACTTTAAGTATTAAAGAAGAATAAGGTAAAATTACCTGCCTGTAACTGCTTCTTGGAACTTGCCAGACAGGTATCCGGGAATTATTGAATATGACTTGCGCGGCTTTTATATCTATTCCTAAATTATATTCCAAACTAGTATATCCAGGAGGTGGGAGGGCGATGTCAGTATATTCAGGGCCGCCAATCCAGATCAATGTTAAACGATCTGCAATCTTAGGTTCTAATAGATAAGCACTCGCAAGCTCAGTAAGACCTGCACCACAAACTACATACAAAGGCAACTTCGTATCGTCACGCATTGCTTCTTTTATAATGGCATTGACTGCATCTGATTTTTGAGGTGTGCTATTATTTTCTAATGGGAAATTTGAACCCTCGTAAACTGGAGGCACTTTACTCAGATTCATTATATTCAGTACTTCTTCAATTTTCTCTTTTGCGTGTGTAGCTGTCATTTTTGAAGGATCAAAACCATCTCCTGGTTTCAGATGAGACCCGATTACTCCTTTGATCTCTACCGACGGAGATAAAAGATGATGTACCAATTGGAACAAGCCATCAGGGTCGCCACCAAAATCGTTATCTATGATTATACGCAGCCGTGGCTTGACGGCATTTTCAGGGAATAGGGAGTTGGTTTTTTTTTGAGTAGTATCAGGCTGGGCAAAAAGATTAGTGCTTAATAAACAAAACACTAACAAAACGACGTGTATATTGTTTCTCATTTTGTTATCTATTTAATTTTATTTTTTTCGAGTATAGTTTTCCATCCACCATAATATTCTTTTATTTTATTATCACCTGATGGGTAAGTAAATTTCTTGTCAGCGTTTAATCGTGGCAAGTACTCCAGATTTTTATAAATGCCTGCTTTTAAACCTGCCATGTACGCTGCACCAAGTGCTGATACATCAGTTATGCCAATGTTTACAACGGGCTTCTCTAATAAATCAGTTAAGAATTGAACTATGAATTTGTTGGAACTGATACCTCCATCAATCATTAATTGTTGCAATAGAATTTGTGTATCCTTTTCCATTGCTACAATTACATCTTTTATTTGATAGGGAATAGATTCGAGAGCTGCTCTCACAATATGACTTTTATTAGACCCGAATGTAAGTCCTGTAACAGATGCTTTCCTGTTCATCTCCCAATGTGGTGCGCCAAGCCCACTGAATGCAGGAACCAAGTAAACGCCATTGTTGTCTTCAACAGCCGATGCCATTGCTTCTGCCTGTGCAGTATCTGTAAACAGGCCCAGCTCATTCTTTAACCATTCAATGGTAGCCCCGCAGCTAACGATCACACCTTCCAGTGCATATTGAACCCTGTCTTCTGTGCTCCAGCAGATAGTTGTAACCATTCCATTATCGGAATATTTTAATTCTTCTCCAATATTCATAAGCACAGAACAGCCGGTGCCCATGGTTGCTTTTGCGGTGCCTGGCGCATAACAGCCCTCACCAAAAGCAGCAGCATGCGAATCACCAATCATGGCTGAGACGCTGATGGGCTCCTGTAATAACCCCATGAAATTCGTGGTGCCAAAAGCGTAAGAGGATGGTTTGCATTCAGGCAGGTTTAAATCAGACAGCCCGAAAATGTTTAATAACTCTTGATCCCATGTAAGCGCAGATAAATTAAAGAACATTGTTCTTGAAGCATTGGTGTAATCGGTAAAATAATTTTTAGTTCCGGACAGCTTAAACAACAACCAAGTGTCTATCGTTCCGAAATACGCATTACCGCTGTCAATGGAGATTCTTACTTTATCAACATTTTCATATAACCAAACGAGTTTGCTGCCGGAGAAATAGGGATCAATTAACAATCCTGTTTTTGTCCTGATGATGTTCTGAAGCTTTTCTTTTTTAAACCGTTCGCAGATATCAATGGAACGTTTGCATTGCCAGACAACGGCATTATACAAAGGTGTTCCTTCTTTATCCCAGATAACAAAGGTTTCTCTCTGGTTGGAAATGCCACAGGTTTTAATGTCTTTTAAATCGCCTCCGTTGCCGGTGAACTGCAGAATACATTTCTCAACGGACATTAATACATTCTGAAGTATTTCTTCTGGGTCCTGTTCAACGTGCCCGCCTTCAAGGTAACAGGTTCTTAACGGCTCTGTAGCTTTACAGCATACTTTTCCCTGCGCATCAAAAATGAGCGTCTTTGTACTACTGGTACCCTGATCAATTGCAAGTATATATGATTCTTTCATTTATTAACCTGTAAAAAACATCAATCATTTTTTGCATTAGCCTTATCTATTATTACAGCAATCAATATCACAAAACCCTTTACCACCTGCTGCCAGAAAGGAGATACATTCAGCAACACCAGGCCATTATTTAAAACACCAATGATAACAGCGCCGAGCACGGTACCCCACACGCTGCCTCTGCCACCCGACAAAGAAGTGCCGCCGATAACTACAGCGGCAATAGAGTCTAGTTCATAACCTGTGCCTGCATTGGGTTGCGCAGCATTGAGGCGTGAGGTGACAAGCAACCCTCCCACAGCCGAAAGTACTCCGGCAATAGTGTACACTGCTATCTTTATTTTTTTTGTGTTGATGCCTGAAAGGGTCGCTGCACTTTCATTACCGCCGATTGCGTATATGTATCGTCCCAATTTAGTTTTGTTGGCTATAATAACTGTAATCAAAACAATGGCGCCTGAAACCCATACCGGTAAAGGAATGCCCAGCAGCCAGCCGGTACCGAGGTAAGCAAAGTTTTCACTGAGCCCTGTAATGGGAAACCCTTTTGTCCACAACATGGTTAGACCTCTTGCGATGGTGAGCATGGCAAGCGTTGCCACAAACGGCGGTACTTTGAATTTTGTAATTGCCCAGCCGTTAAACCAGCCAAGCAAGAAACCTGCCAATAATCCTGCAACTGTAGCGCCCAACAGGGTAAAGCCTACGTATAAGTTTACAGCAGGTATTTCAATGCCGTTCTTTAATAAACCAGCAGTGACAGCACCGCATAATGCAAGCACGGAACCTACTGACAAATCAATACCTGCTGTTAATACTACCAGGGTCATTCCTGTTGAAATGCAGATATTCACAGATATCTGCCGCATTACATTCCATACATTGGCAGAGGTCATAAATTTATCTGATGATAAACTGATGGCAAGGCATAGTATAAACAGTGCTATCAAAGATTGAAACTTTGATAAATTGCGACCGTATTTTTTTACGATGATAACTGTTTCCATTGATTAAATTGATTTGGAGATTGCAGCTTTAAGAATATTGTCTTCTGTGGCCATGCTTATGGGTAATTCAGCTGTAAGACTACCATCTGACATTACAAGTACCCTGTCTGAAACTGCTAATATCTCTGGTAATTCTGAAGACACTACGATGATGCCAAGGCCTTCATCTGCCAGTAGTAAAATGAGTTTGTATATTTCATTCTTTGCGTTGATGTCAATACCCCTTGTGGGTTCATCCAGCATTAATATTTTTGGCTTTGTAGCCAGCCACTTGGCTAAAACAATTTTTTGCTGGTTACCACCACTGAGATTTTTAACCAATTGTTTTTCCGAGGAGGTCTTAATTCCCAGGTCCTGTATGTATTTTTTTGCAAGCAATGATTCTTTGTTGCTGCTGAGCAAACCCATTGTTTGAAGCTCCTGCAAAGTTGTCAAACAGATATTGGTTCGTACGTTCAGCCCCAAAACAAGGCCGTCTTTTTTTCTGTCCTCGGGAACCAATGCCATGCCAGCTTCTATAGCATTGAGTGGAGATTTGATATTTAATTTCCGTCCTTCAACCTGCAGGCTCCCTTTTGTCCTTCCGTTGTGGAGCCCGAATAGTGTTTCCATCAGTTCTGTCCTGCCAGCGCCCATTAATCCAAATATGCCGAGTATCTCACCTTTGCCCAGTGTAAATGAAATATCTTTGAGCAGGTACTCCTCTTTTTTTTCTGGATGCCTTAAGCAAATAGTATCGACTGAAAGCAGCGGCTTGTTAGTGCTGACTGTGTGGGTTTTTCTAACAATCTTTATTTCCCGGCCTACCATTTTTTGAATGATGCTGTCGTGCGTCATTCCTTTCATGTTGCCAGATCCGATAGATTTGCCATCTCTCAGCACAATATACCTGTCAGCTATTTTAAATAATTCGTCCAGCCTGTGGGAAATGTAAACAATGGTTTTATTTTCTCTTTTAAGATGCTCAATTATATCAAACAATACCTGCACTTCACTTTCGCTGATAGCAGAAGTTGGTTCATCCATAATGATCACTTCTGCATCAAACAGTAAAGCTTTGGCGATTTCAACTACCTGTTGCTGCCCTACTTTGAGTGAAACAATTTTCGTGTCAGGATCAATGGGCAGTCTTAATTTGCTAAGCAGTGATTGCGTTTGTTTACGCATTTGTTTTTTATCAAGCGTGCCCCATTTAGTGGTTATCTCTCGACTCAGAAAAATATTTTCAGTAATGCTTAAATAAGGTATAAGATTCAGCTCCTGGTGAATGATGGCTATTCCTGCTGCCTGCGCCTGTTGTGTATTGTGAAAACGAACTGCTTTGTTATTATGGACGATATGTCCCTCGTAGTCCGGATAAATACCAGAAAGAATTTTCATCAGTGTTGATTTACCGGCGCCGTTTTCCCCGATAACAGCATTCACTTTACCTGCATGCAGTTCAAGGCAAACATTGTCAAGCGCAGTTACGCCAAAGAATTTTTTCGTTATGTTTTGTGCAACTAACACAATATATTCAATGACATTTTTACCTGAATTGGGTTTGTGAAATTTTCGTTTCTACCGGTATCACTTCTATGTCCGAAAGTTTCAGGTGTTCCTTGTTCAATTCAACCGCGCCGGAAAACTCTACTGTATTTCCTTTTTTTGCCTGTTGTTTAAATGGCGGGAGCACCTTCTCCCTGATGATTTTATTGAGCTCAGCCGACACATTATTAAAGTCCATGGTATTGCTAAACTCATTGATATTGATCAGTCCTGTTGCATCTCTCGCAGCGTTTCCAAAAATATATTCTGTTGCAATTTTTATTACCTGACTGCTTGTGTCAGTCTTAAGTAAAACGGAAACAGCATCTTTGTCAACTGATACTATTTCTCCTTTGCCACAAACAAGAAAATATCTAAGATTTCCAATGCCCAATGCATGGGAGTAGGTATCAAAAGTCCTGGGAGCATCTGACATGAGTGATGCAGTGAGGCGATTTAATTCAATTGCTTTGCCAAGGTTGGGGAGGAGTTTGTGATTCCAGAACGTTTGTGCATATTGTGCAGCATTAAATTCTTTTGCAGATAGTGCTATTTTTACTTCATTCAGCTTTTTGAAGTAAACAGCATTATAGGCAAGAACAATAATTGCAAGAATAACTGTGATATACTTTACTGTTCTCATGCTTACTGTTTAATCTTTTTTGCCATAGCCGGTGTACTCATCTACATTTTCCTGTGTCACTAATTCTACTGCAACCGGCACTTTTTTAGGAAAGTCTCTCCTGCCTTTAAAATAGTCATCAGCATACATAGCTGCGGTTTTTGCCATCACTTTCGGGAATTGCATGCCCGTTGCTATTATTTTTTTATTTTTTATAGCGTCCACTACATCTTCTGCACCATCAAACCCGAACACTTTTACTTTATGGGCTTTGCCGGCTGCAACCAGTGCCTGGTAAGCGCCCGAAGCCATGGCATCATTGCCACAGAATACGGCATTGATATCGGGACGCGCCTGCAGGATAGACTCCAGCACTTCCATTGCTTTGTTCCGGTCAAAATCAGCACTTTGCTGTGCAAGCATTTTAAGCCCCGGGTAAACATCAACTACGCTGTGAAATCCTTTTGACCTGTTCCAGGTGTTGTTATCACCTACTAAACCCAATAGCTCAGCATATTTGCCCTGCCTGTTCATTTGTTCAGCGAAATATTTTCCAATGGAAACGCAGCCGGAATAGTTGTCGGAAAGTATTTGAGCGGTAGCTGCATCAGTAGAATTTACCTCCCTGTCCATACAAAAAACAGGTATGCCTGCAGCTTTTGCTTTTAGTGCATTTGTTACAGATCCATCTGCGTCTGTAGGATTAAAAAGTATGGCGGTATAACCCGATGCGATCGCATTTTCAAAATTATCCGCTTCTAATGATGTGTTATTCTGTGAGTCGAAAATTTTTGTTTCATATCCTAATGACTGCGCCTGCGCGGAAGCTGTTTGCGCAAGTACAACAAACCATGGATTATTAAGGGTGGAAACAATAACTGCAACTTTGTTAGGTTTATTCTTAGCGGAATAGCTACTGCAGCCTGTGAATAAAAATGAACCCAGCAGTATTGCCGGTGTGATCATCTTTTTTATGGCAAACAGACGGGTCATATTGCTTTCTTCAATAATTTCATTGCTATGGCTGCAAGACCAGTTCCTGAAATGCCATAGTGATTAAATATTTCTGATTGTGAACCTGTAACAGTGTATTCATCAGGAATTCCCACTATTTTAAAAGGCACATGAAAATTGTGTTGTAACAGGAATGATGCACATGCCTCGCCTAATCCACCATAAACACTGTGTTCTTCTATTGTAACAAGGGCTCTGCAATTGCTTGCTGTGGTGGCAAGCAATTCATAATCGAGTGGTTTAATGGTGTGCATACTGATGACCGTTGCCTGTATATTATACTCCTGCTCCAGTTTTTCCGCCGCCTGCAACGAAGGATACACGGTTTCACCTGTTGCAATAAAAGCGATATCCTTACCACCCTTTATCACCCTTCCTTTGCCAAATTCAAACGGGCTGTCGCTAACGGAATGCAGCAGCGGCATTGGTTTTTTACCAAAACGTATATAAAACGGTTGCACAGTGGCCGCAGCCTGTTTAATGGCGTGCTCCGTTTCAAAAGCATCTGCAGGCGCTACAATGGTTATATTGTTGATGGCCCGCAGTGCCGCAAAGTCATGAAGGCTATGGTGGGTAGAGCCCAATGCGCCATAACTAACGCCGGCGCTGATGCCGATCAGCTTAACAGGATTATTAGAATAAGCTACATCGTTTTTAATTTGCTCCAAGGCCCTTGCTGTCAGAAAACAGGCGGGTGAAACAGCAAATACTTTTTTCCCTGCAGATGCCAGGCCCGCTGCTACCCCTACCAGGTTTTGTTCAGCAATGCCTACTTCAATAATTTGTTGAGGAAACTTCTGTCCATACGGCATCAGCTTACCGGAGCCACGGGAGTCGCTGGTGACAGCTATGATATCCCTGTCGCTTTCGGCTAAATCCTGGAGCGTCTGGGAAAACACTTCCAGGTTGGCTTTGGCTGCTGCGCTCTCTTTTTCTGCAACTGTATTCACGGTTGTTATTATTTTTTTATTTTATCAAAATACGACGGCTGCAGTATTCATCTAAAAATCATCCGGTATTGTTACCATAGTATTTTCCAGTTCTGCCAGTGCATCTTCGTATTGTTTTTCATTGGGAACGCCATGATGCCATTTGACTGTATTTTCCATATAGCTTATTCCTTTTCCTTTAACAGTATGTGCAATGATTAGATTTGGCTTGCCATCGGTAAAAGGGAGCGCGTTGAATGTTTCTTTAAGCGCATCCAGGTCATGTCCGTCTACATGGCGTACCGCCCATCCGAAACTTTCAAATTTTGCATCAATAGGGTCTGTATTGCACACATCGGTTGTGGGCCCGGTAATTTGCAATTTATTGTTGTCGATAATGGCACAAAGATTATCCAGCCTGTAATGTGCAGCCAGGAGTGCTGCTTCCCAGTTGGAACCTTCAGGTAATTCGCCATCTCCCAATAATGTAAATACACGAAATTTTTTATTATCCAGTTTTGCGGCAATAGCGGTACCTGCACTTATGGGCAAACCATGACCTAATGCACCGGTGTTTTGTTCGATCCCATTCACTTTCCGGGTGGGGTGCCCAATGTAGTGCGAACCGTATTTGCATAAGGTGTTCAGGTCGGATTCAGGAAAAAACCCTTTATCTGCCAATACTACAAAAAGCGCTTCCACCGAATGTCCTTTGCTTTGAATATAACGGTCACGGTCAGGTGAGCTGAAATTTTCCGGACATACATTCAATACGTGATTATACAGGACATTTAAAATATCTATACACGAAAGGCTACCCCCGGTATGGCCGGCATTGGCATTGTATATATACCTGAGTATGCTTTTTCTGTACTCAATTGATTTTATAGATAACTCCTTTTCTGTCATTGTTATTGATAATATGCCGGGTAATTTTAATACTATCTGTCCCTTATTATGACTGATGATGATATACGTCCCACCCCATATAGTTTTCAAAAGCTTCTTTAAGGATGCCTGCTGTTTTAGACGCATTCATCACCACATGATGTTCGAACCCATGCTTACATACAAACTGCATTAAGCCCTGCAGGTTTGAAATTTTGGCAACAGCCCTGGTGCCAAATGTGTTTAATTCATCGTCAGTAAGAATTCCTTCTCCTACATAAGCTTTGATGATACCTTTTGAGTCTTCTGTACTGATTCTTCCATAAGTAAGTGGTGATGCCGGTGTACGCCCTGCTAATGCGCCATAAGTATTTTCTTCT
>JBHAFM010000090.1:0-37130 GCA_041856175.1 Sediminibacterium sp. | reverse complement strand
AGCTCGCTTATCTCACCGGTAAGCTCATCTACCAAGTGTAATTTTTGACCGGTAAAATCTACAAACAATTTATCGCCTGCCTTGTGTGTCATCTTCATCGATGGCTTACCAATCTGCATGAACCGATTAATCCGTTCTAAAAACGCAGAACTCTTATATCCATCCGGGTATTGAAGCTTGTAATGCGCGTACACCATGCCCTTTGTTATACCTCGTTTTTCAGCATGGCTGCAAGAGAAGGTAACATTGACTCTAAGTCCAATAGCCGCTTATTGACAACGACAATCGGCTCCTTAATCAAAAACAGGCGCGACATCTCTGCATCACTCATCGATTCAATCTGCTCGATTGTCTTCTCCGATAATACATATCGATACAGGTATTTTTTTACCGTATTGCGGGCGATACCGGTTGACTGGCTAATGAATTTAGTGCCCTTTCCTGAAGCATAAAGACGAAGTATCTGACGTATTGTAAACATCTCAATTGTTTTGTTAGACATGAAAAGCAAGGGCTTGGTGAACCAAGAACCTCATCTTTTTTTCCTACAAAAACAACTAATCCTTATACCAGCTTTTAGGGGGTCAATTTGAAATGGCGACAGGGGGTCAGTTTGCGCTGGCGAGTGGGGGTCAGTTTAATCCGGTATCAGGGGGTCAATTTGAGTGGGTTTTCCAAGATACGGGAGTAGAGAAGTTTGAAACAGCGATTAAGGGTGCAGATTCGAAAAGGTTAAAGTATGATATATTGATAGACAAAAAAGACAGTAGGTCAGTTTGAATAATAGTATTTTAGAGTCTCCTTTTGTATATTACATTCTCTGTGAAGTACACTAATTTTCCAAACTGTGCATTTCGATTAATTAAAGTATTTGTAAAATGAACTGGGATTATATAATAGGCAAATTGTTCAGTAATTTTTTCTACTGTTTTGTTATTTATATTTCATATTACATATCTAAATTTTGGGTGCAAAATAGCCGGAAGGCGGAAATAAACAAGGCAACTCTGTTGGATAAGATATTACAGTTTGCTGGAGTTGTTGCAACAACCGCAGTTATCGGCTTTATCTTTGCTTTTCCTGAAGTGGAGTATCCACTGCTCAAAACAAGATATAACCTATTTTATATCATTTGGATAACTATCTGTTTGCCTGCTCTTTTGGGAACTTATACGGGTTTTTATATAGACAATAAAAAAATGAGTGATAAAGAAAGGGAGCAAATAAAGAATAAATTTGATAGTGCAAAGCGGGAATTAGGTAAATATGATAACGGTTATTGATTTTAAAAAATAAATAAGCGATTATTGGTCGCTTATTTTAGGACTTCCTTTGTCCCAACTCATATATAGTTGCCATAAAATGGGAATAAATTCTCCCAGGACAGTAGCGTTTGAAAAAGAGCAGATCATAAAGAAGAGTGGTTTACTCGATTACTTTCAGGTAAATGAAAGTTTGAAAAATGTAGGCGGAATGGAGCTTTTAAAGGAGTGGTTGGAAGAACGTAAACAGGCATTTGACTTTAAAGCACAAACTTGGGGTTTGGCTGAGCCAAAAGGTTTGTTGCTTTTAGGTGTTCCGGGTTGCGGAAAAAGTTTAACAGCGAAGTGTATTGCCTCACTATGGAATATGCCATTGCTTAGACTGGACATAGGAAGAGTTTTTGAAGGCACAGTTGGCAGCAGTGAGAGCAACATCCGAAGAGCCATTGCAACAGCGGAAGCTGTTGCCCCTTGCGTTCTTTGGATTGATGAAATTGAGAAAGGGCTTTCAGGTGTTCAAAGCAGTGGTTCTACTGATGGCGGTACAACATCAAGAATATTTTCTACCATACTAACGTGGATGCAGGAAAAAGTGCAGCCAGTTTTTGTAGTTGCCACTGCAAATGATATTTCAATGCTGCCACCTGAACTACTTCGCAAAGGCAGGTTTGATGAAATCTTCTTTGTTGACCTTCCTTCAGAAGCGGATAGAAAAAGCATATTCTCCATTCATTTGGCAAATGCTTTAAAAGATACCAGTCAAAAATCAGAAGACTTCGGCCTCGATAAATTGGCAAAGGAATCAAAGGGCTTTAATGGTGCAGAAATCGAAGAGTGTGTTAAGGAAGCAAAATTTAAAGCCTACATTGAAAATCGTAATGAACCAAGATTGCAAATAATACACCTGCTTAATGCTATCAAAGCCACCGTTCCACTATCAAAGACAATGAAAGATCAGATTGAGTTTTTACGCAAGTGGGCAAAAAGCAGAACAAAACAAGCTGGTGGTATTAACAACGAAGATTTGCAGGGTTCTGATGAAGTTCCATTGACAAAAGTTGAGAAGGAATTGAACCGCAGTTTTGATTAACAGAGAAAGTAAAAATTAGTAATAATTAAGTATAGCATTTTTAAAACAGTTCGTTCATGGCATTAATGATTCCTTACAAACCATTCGATACCCACAGTGAAGGGGAACTTGCTGTTTTTTCTGCATTAGAATCCGGGTTGGATGATAATTTTATAGTATTCCATTCGGTTAGATGGATTACTTCTTCAAAGAAATCACAAGGTGAAGCAGATTTCTTAATTCTTCACAGGAGTTTGGGCATTATGGTTTTAGAGGTTAAGGCTGGCTATATAAGGTGCGAAGGCAGAAAGTGGTTTCAACAAAACCGGACAACACATGTAGAGAAGGAAATACAAGATCCAATGAGTCAGGCTGACAATAGTAAATTTAAGTTTATCGAATTATTAAAAGAAGCAAATCCAATCATAAAGGATTGTCTTGTCTGTCATGCTGTGTGGTATCCATCTATTAACTGGAGGTTTCCATTACCACTCCATTACAGTAGCGAAATATTATTTGATGCAGAAACAATTGAAGACCCTCAATCAGCAATAGAAGCAGCTTTCGCCTATTGGAGCAAATCGTTGTTTAAATCAAACTACAATAAAGCAACATTTGAGCAGCTAAAATTCATTATAGCACCTGAATTTTCAGCCGTTCCGTCTGTGAGGGCAAATTTTGAAAGCAGGGAAAGGCAATTTATTACTTTAACTAAAGATCAATCCAGAATAATGGATTTCTTAGATGAACAGAGGGTTGCGGTAATCGCAGGGAGTGCCGGTACTGGAAAAACCATGTTGGCATTGGAAAAAGCAAATCGATTAGGAGTAAAAAATGAAGAAACATTATTCTTATGTTTCAATGAAGCTCTGAGAACACACTTAGAAGAAAACAACCCTATAAAGTTTGTTCACTTTAAAACAATTTATGAATTAGCAGATGAATTTATTAAATATGAAGAAGATGTTGTGCTGAATGAACTCACGGATACACTGGCTGGTAATCTATTTGATAACAAAAAGAAGTGGCCATATTTTAACGTTATTATTGATGAAGCTCAGGATTTTAATACTTTCTTCATTGAAATACTTAAAGAGATTACACCTGGTTGTTTCTATGCCTTTTATGATAAAAATCAAAGCATTTATCAGCAAGAGGAATTAGTTTGGGCTAACAATGCGGAATGTAAATTAACGCTACACACTAATTGCCGCAACACAAAGGAGATCGCCAGAACCTCGGCAAGAAATATTGGTTTGGATAGCAAAACATTTATAAACTCACCGGTAAAAGGCGAACAGTCTTTTATTTCTGAGTACAAGTCAGGCAACGAAGGCTTTGCCTTAGTTGAAAAAATTGTCAAACACCTTCTGAAAGAAAAAAATGCTAATGCCGAAGACATAGTAATTCTGACTATGTCTGATTTTGAAAAATCAATCCTAAAAGGCAAAAATAGAATCTGTAATCAATCTTTATCAAAGTTCCTGAAAAAGGGTAGCATTTGTTTTAATACTGTAGATGATTTTAAGGGCCTTGAAGCAGGGTATCTAATACTGGTGGATGTAGAAGTGGCGAAGTACGATAATAGCCATTATAGGAATAGGCTATACATTGGGTGTTCGAGAGCAAAGCAAGGCTTATTTATGCTTTTGAATAATCCGGCTGAGGATGATTTTGCTACTGCAATGGAGGCAATAGAGAGTAAGAAGAAAATCAAAAAGAACCGTATTAATTTTTATCAAAAACTTGCCGTCACAGAACTCGAACTATAAAATATTAAAAAATGCTACGTTCAAACATTAACACAGAAAGGTCTGACTTTAATAAAGTCAAAGATGTTGACCACATCGAAAAGGTTTGGCAATCAATTGAAAAGAATATTCCAATATACTTTCAAAAAATGATTGAGGGCGATGACGAATTATCAGCCCTTAAAGAAAGTGGTTCATTTAAAGTAAAGTCCGCTGCTCCTGACATAAGGAAAAGGCTTTCTGAAATATTTGAAGACGGCTTATATTATTATCAAAAGGAAGATGCTAAATATAAAAAGTTTTTTGATTTTGATAGTATGCAGGAATTTGAAGATGAAGATGATCCCAAGGCATTTAAATCAGCTTTAAGTACAAAAGTTCCGGTAATCTTAAAAGCGAGAAATTCAAAACGGGAAATGATGCATGAATGGCAAACAAGATTTGCCACATCAAAGGCTGCGGATGTGTATGCAATTTTCTTTAACCTCATTACATTCATGAATGATTTTATTGAGGAGACTGATGATAAAGAATTTGCAGCTTTTGATGATGTTGATGAATTAGATAGCCTTGTGGTCTTAAACGATGATGATGATTACAATGTTCCTGGTGTAATTGGCATGGGTATAAAATCATCTGTGCTGTACTTTCTAAATCCTCAATTTTTTCTCTGTGCCAATAAGAATACTCTATACAGTTTTTATTTTCTTTCTGATTGTGAACATTTTCGATTACCCAGTGGCAGTAACGAATTTATTATGATTAACGACATGAGAGAGGAAAGCAACAAAAGGAATAATAGAAACATGCTTATTGATCAAAACTACTGGTATCCTTATGATTTATTTATTTTATATGGCTTGCGATCCTATAGGTTGTTAGAACAGCTTTGTTTGAAGTATAAATACAAGTTATCAGAAGAGTATCGTTTTGTTCACCTCAATACCTTTATGTCACATATCTGGGACATGAAAATTGATATAATAAATACTATGACTGGCGGAGACCAGGAAGATGCAAGATGACAAATAGAGAAATTCTTAAAAAGCACTTTGGCTTTGATTCTTTCAAAGACATTCAAGAAGAAGTAATAGATAATCTTCTTGAGGGTTCTAATTCGTTATGCCTTATGCCGACAGGTGGAGGCAAGTCAATAATTTATCAGGTTGCAGGCTTGCAAACGGGTAAAACCACTATTGTTATTTCTCCCTTGCTTGCGTTAATGAAGCAACAAAATAATAGATTAGTAGAACAAGGCATAAATGTTCTATCCTATAATAGCAGCATTGGTGATTTGAAAACACAGTTCAACAGATTGCGAAAAGCATTTCAGGATAAAAACTTACCTCAATTCATTTTTGTTTCACCAGAGAAAATATTATCTGATGGATACCTTGAATATTTGTTGAAAAAGCATCGTTCAAAAATTGGCTTAATTGTTATAGATGAAGCTCATTGTATTTCACAATGGGGGCATACTTTCAGACCTGCTTATAAGACCATCCCTCTTTTTATCCGAAATATTTATGGAGAAAGCAAAATACCTCCGGTACTTTGCCTCACAGCAACATTAAATCCACATGATAAACATGAAATATGTACAGACCTGAGTATTTCAGAGAAAAATATCTTTATCAGTAAATCTCTTATTAGAAGCAATCTACACTTGAACATTCTGGAACAGGTAGAAAATAACGATCAAAAGAAGGAGCAGCTTATTGAAATTTTGAACAGGCATAAGGATGAAAAAGTAATAGTTTATACCCATATCAAAGCAAGAGAGTATGGAACAAGGGAAATGACTGAAGCATTTAAGGCGAAGGGATTTAACTGTCACTATTTTGATGCTGATATGCAGGATAATGAGAAGTTGGATATTTTGGAGCAGTTTGAAACAGGGTTAGTAAAAATAGTTTTTGCAACAAGTGCTTTTGGAATGGGAATAGACATCCCAGACATTCGTGTGGTAGTTCATTACCTCGTTCCTGAAAGTATTGAACAGTATTATCAAGAAGTTGGCAGAGCAGGCCGTGATGGGAATGATGCTTATGGGTATCTGTTATATTCAGAAACAAATTTTAAGGTACGAAGAGACCTTATTAAAAAATCGCTATTGAAACAGGAAAGGATTAAAGACATCTTTGAAAACACAATACAACCAACATCGAATACAAGTTTAGCATTAAAAAAGAAAAAGGTAGAAGATGAAGTCAATCGTTCCGAAAAGATTTATGCACTTAGCAGAATGGATATTAGAGAGGATAATTCTGAAATGATTATTTTTTTATTCCTATTGCAGAACGGGACAATAAAGTTGCATGGAAAAGGAGTTCAGTTTTTTGATTGTTTCGAAGATAATGGCAGCAGCCTTTATTATTTGATGAAAGATGCGTCAATAAATGGTATGGTAACCAGGATAGCAAAAAAATTGAATAAAAGTATAGAACAAACTAACTATGATATTTTCATGATGTTTAATCAAGAAGAAATAAAACTATCAAGAGTTCCTGTGAACGTTCTGAATTATTCGGTTAACAACCCATTGACTGATGAGGTTATTGATGAAATTCATGAGACATTAAAAAGCAGGATGGAAAACAGATTGGCTAATTTTGAAAAATTGGTTTCATTCATTAAGCTAAAATCAGACCCGATAGAGATCATTAGTAAGCATTTAGGCATTACCAATTAGAGTATATGACTTCAGATACTATAAATATATACCCATGCATCACACACGGTAATCTACCCGTCCACGGCAAAGAGAGTTTGTAGTTTTTGTAAAACAGGATTTTGATGTTTCAAGTATCCTGTTTCAATTAATTGCCTTTATTGCTTCAACGATAAACTCATTGTCAATTAATTCACTTGGCATATGCTCCCTTACTGAATGGCAGGCTATCCGGTCACAATCTGTTACCGCATCAGAAAGCACTATTTCCTTGCGGTCACAATCTGTTACCGCATCCCAAAGCAAACGAAATACAAGCGTTACACCCTATGCCTTTACTGAACAGGGTGTTGCCATGTGTCGGCTCCCCGTTATTTAGTTCCACGTTGAACTCAAAGCCCTTCAGCAGTTCCGCTTCGCCATCGATCACATTGCGCTGTCCACGGACGCTGACGGCGTCCGCATGCAGCACCCTGAGCATTTCCCTGGTTAAACGGGGAACCATTTTGCGGTCTTTAGCATCTACAGTGGATTCGAGTAAGGTAAACACTACCTAAAATCCTCTTTCCCGAGGATGGGTCAACATGCAGGAATAGTGGGTCATCATAAACAAGAATGGCGGATCAACATGGGCAGGAATCTACAATATCACTAGGACAGAACGTAACGATCTGAGCTATAATTTTCAATTTGCAATTCGCGAATTAAGGATTATCTTTGAGTTATGAGAAAACACAATGGGATGCGCCCCCAGGACATAGTCATTTTATTAAAAATTATTGCCCTAGGAGATATGCAATGGCAAAACAAGGACTTGGCCCAATCGCTCCATATAAGCTCCTCAGAAGTATCAGAAGCTTTGAACAGGAATCTACTGGCAGGATTGATAGATTTTAATAAAAAAAGAGTCCATCGACAAGATTTGCTTGAATTTTTGGAATTTGGATTGCATTATGTTTTTCCTCAAAGCCCAGGAGCAATGGTAAATGGCATACCTACCGCCCATAGTCATCCTTTCATGAAAGCCTCCTTTGCATCCGAGATTATGTATGTATGGCCGGATTTTACAAGTGAATATAGAGGATTGGCAATTGAACCCCTGTACCCTAATCAAATCATGGCAGTAAAAGAAGATAATGATTTGTATAAGCTGCTTGCATTGATAGATGTAATTCGTGTGGGTAGGACAAGGGAGATCAATATTGCTATTACTGAGCTTAAAAAAATTATATTATATGAGCCACAGGGCCAACTTAAATAGAATACGAGCAATATATAATGCGTTAGGGCCACTACAAGATGACGTAGTTTTTGTTGGCGGTGCAACAGCCTCATTGTATGTTGATCGCATGGCTGAAGAAGTACGACCAACAAATGATATTGATGTTCTGATTGAATTATGGACGTATAAGGATTATACAGCCATTGAGAACCAGTTACGGTCATTAGGTTTTGAAAATGACATTGAATCTAATATTATCTGCAGATACAAAGTGCAAGGTATCATTGTAGATGTTATGCCAACTGGCGAAAACGTCCTGGGGTTTAGTAATATATGGTACCCGGAAGGATATGTTAATGCAATCAAGTATAATATAGATGAGGAATGCCGAGTTAAAATATTTGATGTGCCGTATTTTATTGCGTCAAAACTGGAAGCTTTTCAAGGACGTGGAAAGAACGATGGTAGAACAAGCACAGATTTCGAAGATATTATTTACGTCTTTGAAAATAGGAGATCTGTATGGGATGATATGAAAGCGGCACCATCCAATGTAAAAGCATACCTGAAGCAGCAGTTTGTTGATTTTGTCGCCAATCCATTTTTTGAAGAATGGGTGGATGTACATGCAGGATTTGGCTCGCCTCCTGCTACTTATTTTATTATTGATCAAATAAAAGAGTTTATAAAGAAAGAAATAAACGATAGCTATAAAATCTGGTAAGCATGTGCTTTCTACAAGTACTTAAAACTTGTTACTATTCCGGTACTAATTCTTCTGAAACCCTGTAAAACCGCCCCAAGTCATTTTCTGTATTGGGAAGTAAGCGCTTCACTACACAAAGTGATACTGATGATACGAATATTATGAATACTACGAGTTGCATAGTTGTGTAACGCAATAGCAAATGGGTAGATTGCGCAGTTATAGATATTAGGATTTTGTATATTTATGAGTTAGCGGTCATAGTAAAAAGACACTAACAAACCATAGACAACAATAAAAAATAGAACCATATGAGGAAAATAATTTCATTTATGCATATATCGCTTGACGGTTTTGTAGCAGGACTGAACGGAGAAATGGACTGGATTAAAGTTGATGAAGAAATTTTTGATTATGGCAGTAAGCGAATAAGCGAAGGAGACACTGCATTATACGGACGAGTAACTTATCAGATGATGGAGAATTACTGGCCTACCGCAGGAGGCAAGCCGACAGCGACCAAGCACGACATTGAACATTCAAAGTGGTATAGCAAAGTTCACAAAGTTGTTTTATCAAAAACAATGAAAGACGCGGGTTTGACTAACACAAAGATTATTAGCGACAACCTTCCGGACAGGATAAATGAAATAAAACAACAGGCAGGTAAAGACATCTTGCTTTTTGGCAGCCCGACAGCAACACATTCACTTATTCAACTGAACTTAATTGACGGCTACTGGCTATTTGTTAATCCAATTATTCTTGGACGAGGCATTCCATTGTTTGTAGACATCAAAGACAAAATAAAACTAAAACTATTGACTACTCGACAATTTACTTGCGGGGTAACTGAACTGAATTACACAGTGGACAGACAATAACAACGAACTGTAGCCTTCCGTTTTTTTTCACGTAACAATTAGATAATTCACTTTATTTTATCCCACTTGTATATTTGCCCCCCAAATAAAGCATTCCGCTTACAAGTTCGAATGACTATTGCATACTGTAGTCATTTTTGTTTATAATAGATAAAATGAAATGAAAAGAAATTCTATTTTTTTAAGCGTACTATTTTTTATTATAGCCATGACGATGTTGGGTTTTCGGAGCATGGCTCAAAAGGATTCCATCATCCGGATAACAGGACATGTTTCGAATGTTCAAGGCAATCCTTTACCGAATGTAAAAATAGCAGTACCGGAAACGACGATGAAGACCTCCGCTAAAAAGGATGGCGCTTATCTCGTTGAAGCGCCTTTCAATGGGACTTTAATTTTCAGCGCCGACGGCTACAAAACATATAGTGTCAATATTGCAGGAAGAAATGAGATCAATCCTGTGTTAACAGACTCCATATACAGCAAGGGCTATAACCTCAACGAAGTAGTAGTGACAGCTCGTGCTGGAGCAAGCATGCGTAACAAGCTTGCCACCAGTTATTCAGTAACTAATATCGGCTACAACGCACTTAGTTTACAGGCTCCTACCAGTGTAACGGAGACTTTGAAATCGGTGCCGGGCTTTTGGGTGGAGTCATCCGGGGGTGAAGCCGGTGGCAACGTAAGGGCAAGAGGTGTTCCGGTAGACGGCTACGGCTCCATTCAATTGTTGGAAGACGGAGTGCCTGTACAGCACGACCCTGCCCTGGGCTATCTGAATGCGGACCAGGCATTTCGTTTTGATGAGACCATACAGTCCGTTGAAGTGGTAAGGGGAGGCCCGTCCAGCATCTTTTATTCCAATGCTCCCGCCGGAGCAGTGAACTATATCCCAAGGGCTGTGGGCGACAAAGCGGAAGGTATTTTCAAATTAACAGTTGGTGATGGCAATCTTTTCAGGCAAGATTTTTGGATGGGCGCACCAATTAACGACTGGAAACTGACAGTAGGTGGATTTTACCGCACAGGAAACGGGGCTCGAAATCCTGGATTTACAGGAAACCATGGCGGACAATTCCGTATTTCCCTGGGACGGAAATGGGATAAATCGTTTTTCAGTGTAGATTTTAAACGCCTGGATGATAACGTAGCGTTCTACCTGGGATTGCCCATGGTAAGACAAAATGGAAAGATTGTGGCTCTGCCGGGAATAGACGGCAACTATGGAACCATTGCCGGGCCGGAGACCGAAAAAATCGGGATGATGCAGGGAGATGGTAGTCTGTACAATTTTGACAATACAGTTGGTACGCAAGTGAAAAGAAGCCAACTGTCGGCAAAATTCAGTACAGAAATAGCTGATAACTGGATATTGAAAGATAATTTCCGGTACAGCAATACCACCACGCAGCGAAACGGCGTATTCCCCAATACTTTGCAAAGCGCCAAGGCCTTCCTGAGAAGCCAATCCAGTTTGTTGGCTACGGTTCCCAATGCACAGCGCTTGGGTTTGCAATATGTTACCTCCCCGGCATCGTTTGATACTACAAATCAAAACGGCAATGGTTTGATGATATTGGGAGGCCTCAGAGGCTTGACCTTGCCCGTGAGCGAAATTGACAACGATCTTCATATTTCACATGTTTTCGTGACAGGAAATTCAAAACACGATTTCAACTTCGGATACTATTATTCTCATTTTGAAGAAGGTTTTAACCGCTATTCTTCCGTTGCATTGCTCGACGTACAAAATAATGCGAGATTGTTAGACCTGGTGGCATACGATTCTACCGGCAAGGTGGCGAAGACTTTTACCAATAATGGCATCTATCGCTATGGATATGAATACGCAAATGCACATGGCGAACAATCTACCAATGCATTGTACCTGAGTGATGAGTGGGAGGTTACGCATAATTTGCGATTCGATGGAGGAATCAGATGGGAGAGCGTGCAGACAAGAGGCGTTGTAGAACAGATGAAGTCAGTCAACCTCGGAACTTTTGCTACTTCGAATATATTAACAGGCAGCGGACTGTTTCAGGGATACAATCAAACATTCAATTTCACAACCTGGACACTGGGTGTAGATTACCAGTTTTCAAACAGGATGGGCGCATTTGCCCGTTATACTTCTGCTGCACGTATTCCAGGCCTGGGAACTTATGTTACCAATGTCAGTGCAGTGCCGCTGACCCAGACAATGAGCCTGGGTGAAATAGGATATAAATATGGTACTGACAAGGGTTACCTGTTCGCAACCGGATTTTATACGAAATACAACGATGTGGGCTTTACCAATTATATATTCAGCACAGGCGGCACGAATGTTCCCCAGACTTTATACGCCAATAGCAAAACGTTCGGTGTAGAATTAGAAGGTGGATATTATCCTGTCAAATGGTTTGACATCTCTGCGACATCCACCTTGCAAAGCGCAAAGTACCAAGGGTTGGTCTATACGGACCAGGCTGGACATTTGAATAACTATAGTGGAAACCAGCTGATCAGGATTCCTGCCGTATCGCTAAGAGCTGTACCAGGCTTTAATTTCTTCGGAAATCGTCTGCGTCTCCAGGTTCCTGTTGAATATGAGGGAAAGCGATATGTAGACGTTGCCAACGCTGTTGTGCTGCCCAGTTATGTAAAAATAGATATCAACGCCCAGGTAAAGGTAAACAGCAAAATCTCCCTTTTCGGAATCATAGACAATGTCAATAACTCTTTGGGACTTACAGAAGGAAATCCACGCCAGGGTGAAGTGCGGAATGCCGATTATGGCGCTACATCATTCATTGCCCGCCCGTTGATTGGCAGGAGCTTCAAGGTTTCCCTTCGTTATAAATTCTGATGGTGAAATATTCAGCAGCTGTAAATATTGTTGTGCTTGTTACGCTCTTTTCAGGCGTTACATTTGGACAAACCGGGGTCAAAGCTCAATTAGCAACAAAACCGTATAAGATATTAAAAGGAACGGTTAGCAGAGGAGATTATCAGAAATATGTAGAAGTGCCTTTTGTATTGCCCAGCGGCGTAAAAAGGCTGACAGTGGATTTTTCATACAACAAAAGAGAAGATCGAACAACGATTGATCTGGGTTTGTTAGACCCCCAGGGGTTCCGCGGATGGAGCGGCGGAGCGAGAAATGGATTTACCATCAGTAAAGAAGAAGCGTCGCCAGGGTATTTTGCCGGGCCGCTTCCATCCGGAACATGGAAGCTTTTATTGGGGATTCCCAATATACGCTCCGGCATTGTGGCGGAATACGAAGCAAAAATATTCATCGATACCGCAGCCACAGCGAAGATCACGGAATTTTATGACAGACCCGTCTATGAACAGGCGGGCTGGTATCGTGGAGACCTTCACATGCATAGTGGAAACAGCGATGGTAAATGTATTTCGCAAAATGGCAATGAAGTTCCCACGCCTGTTTATCGGATAGCAGAGGCAGCCGTTAATAAGGGTTTGGATTTTATCTCCGTAACAGACCACAATACCAGTGCACAGTCCGGGGCTTTAAGAGCACTGCAACCTGCTTTCAATAAAATATTATTTGTGCCGGGACAGGAAATTACCACGTTCTTTGGCCATGCCAATATATTTGGATTGATCGACTTCGTTGACTTCCGGATGACGCAACCTTCGTATACACAAGCGAAAAAATGGATGGATGCAGTCAATCATGTGGGTGGTATCATATCCATCAACCATCCGGGCATTCCTTCGGGAGAGAACTGTATGGGTTGTGGCTGGCAGATCGGGGGTATTCCTCCTGCGGTAATTACTGCGGTGGAACTCATTAACGGAGCCTCGCTAATTTACGGGGCGGAATCTTTTATCCAGGGGTGGGATCTATGGCACAAGCTATTGAAAGAGGGGCAACATGTGACTGCCATTGGAGGTAGTGACGATCATCATGCCGGAGAGAATAGAACAACACCCGGGGCTATTGGCAATCCTACTACGGTTGTTTACATGGAAGACCTATCGGTCAAAGGAATGCTGGACGGCATTCGCAGCGGCCGTGTCTTCATTGACATTGACGGTAACAAAGCGCATTTTCTCGACTTGTCGGCTAAACGCAATGTAGTTGAATCGTACATGGGAAGTACACTGGAGATAAAACCTTTTGATACGATTGAATTGACAACAGAAATCAAAGGTGTGCCCAATGGTAAGGTTGAATTTATCATAGATGGGGCATTGAATCCGGACCTGGTGCGGATGGTCTCTGCTGACCAGCAGAAGATATCCGTTTCCTGGAAAGCCGATAAGGGGGATCATTTTATCTATGCCAAAGTCAGGGAAAGCAATGGAAAACTGTTGATGGTATGCAATCCTGTTTATATAAAAACGGTTGCCGGCTTTTAAATTCAGAAGACTACAAAAAAGATAAGACTTCGCAGGAAAGCCTTATGCCGGCCTGTATCAGGATTTCTTTCTCGTACCGATAAACGTTCCCTCTGCCATAGTGCCCAGTTTCACCTTTCCTTTCATGCTGTCTCCATCAACAATGCCATCGTATTCGATCAGGTTGCCACTGATATTGAACGAGATATAGATCTTATTGCCCTTTACTATCCCGCTGACCTCTGTTTCGCCCAGTTGACCATGATAAGTGCCGCTGACCGTGGTATCGGTATTATGTTTCAGCTCGAACATGGGTGTACCACTGCCCATTGAGGTTTCCACAGTTAGGTTCCAGGTACCCTTCACATTGGCATTTGTTTGCGCGCGTAGAGGGGTAATACCCAGTGTGAGCAACCCTGATACAAGAAGAACAGAAAGGATTCTTTTCATAATAACTGTTTACAGAAGTAAGATACTGATACTCCGGGAATAAATCGGGCATACTTTTTACATACCTTGACACAGTTTATTTTACACTCTCTTTGTACACCCCATGAATTGCTAAAAGAAATTGATTAATAGCGAGCGGATATCTGTTACTGTAAAAGAAGCCCAAAAACTAGGCTGCACCTAATTCCTTCATCCAGTATTTTAACGGGGTTTGATAGTCTTTCTGCCCCTTGCTTTTATAGAGCCAGTCCATAAAAATATCTTCGTGTACAGTTACGTCGATTTCATCATAGCTGCCATAACGCAAATTATAAGTTGTTACATGAAAGACCATTTGATTGATATGAGCCAGCATGGATTTGTTGCTGGTTTTACCTACAATGTAATTTCCTGCAGATTGCATCTCTTTTTCTATAAAGCCCTTTGGGAATTGCTGTCGGTGCAATAGCTGCTTTAGTTGTATGCGAAAGGTATCAATTGTTGAAGCAATCGTTTTCCCTTTTACTACAACCGTTATTAATGAAGGTTCATGTATATACAACAATAGCATCTTGCCGCGAAAACCGCTTGCACATATTGTCACATACCAGTTATATAAACGCTGATCAGGAGAGGCCTCACTCAAATACAGCACAGGTTTAATCCTGCTTGTATTTAATAATTTTTGTGTAGCATGAAAATGGAACATAGTAGATCATGATAATATCGTATGTGAAATTATGTAAAAGGTGTTTCATGGTGGCAGACAGCAAGACACGAAAAACTGGAGATCGCCAAGAATTGTGTATTTTAGCAGAGAAAGGGGATTTCACGAAGCGCTTAAAAGCGGTGACAGAATTGTAGAAGAGTGCTAAATTAGCATTATTCTGACGAAAATAGTACCTTAGACAGATGAAATTACCCGTTGAGGATAAGGATAACCTGCTTTTTATATTAAAAGCGAATGGACCAAGAATAAGGTCTTATGGCGTTGAAAGCCTGAGCCTCTTCGGATCGTCTGCTAAAGGCATGCCTGATCTTAAAAGCGATGTAGACCTATTGGTTAATTTTGATCCCCTGCGGAAGACATACGACAATTTTATGGAACTCTCTTTTTTTCTGGAAGATCTGTTGGGCAGAAAAGTAGAGCTTGTTACGCCTCAAGCGTTGAACAAATACATTGGCCCACATATTCTAAAACATGCCGAGCATGTCGCCCTCTGATCTTGAATTGCTTACAGGCTGGTGAAGCCGTATCATTTTTAGAACACAGCTAATATATACTTTTTGATGTTTCATCAGCTAAAACAGATGATTGTATTACACTGTAGCATAACCACCTATCTGAAATGACAGATATACTTTCAGATAGTAAAGTAAGTAAAAAAAGCATATATGTGTTTTATTGGGCAGGATATGTGCTGCTTTTCAGTCTTATTCAAGGCTATTCGGCAAGAGATTTTTTGACTGCATTTTACAATGAACTTTTTGGCATTGTTCCTAAAATATTTTTTGTATTGATTATTGTGGAATGGCTGATGGATAAACTGCTGTTCAGAAAAAGGATAGCATTGTTTATTGGTATCTATATTATTCTGCTGTTTCTGTTTGCTTTTATTCAAAGGATGATTGACAACTATATTATCCTTGCCTACTTTCTTACTAACTGGATAAAAGAACCACTGTTTAACACTCCACCATTTCTTTACAATGTTATCAAGCTTCAGTTTATAGTAACCATTCCGTTTTCTATTAAACTTTTTTATTACTGGAGTAAAGAACAAAACAGGGTACAGGTAATTCAATCGGAGAAAATGCAGGCAGAGCTGCAATCTCTGCGAAACCAGTTTCATCCGCATTTCATGTTCAATGTACTTAACAGCCTGTATGCAAAAATTCTGAGTAAGTCTGATGATGCTGCAGATATGGTACTTAACATTTCATCCTTGCTTCGATTTTCGGTGTATGAAGTAAACGACAAAATGGTGAGTCTTGAAAAAGAAATAAAACACCTCAGCAATTACATTTCGCTGCAGCAAATGCGCTTTGATAACAGACTGCAATTGAGTTTTTCAGTAACAGGAATAATTAAAGATGAATTTATTGAACCCTTTATCCTATTACCTTTTATAGAGAATAGTTTTAAATATTGTATGAACGATGAATTGGCAGGAGGGTGGGTTACTATTTTCATTTCCATTACAGAAGACTGGCTCACCCTGAAAATCGAGAACAGCCTGCCGCAGAAGATCGATACAGATAAACAGCATCTTTTCACTGCCAATAAAGGCCAGGGACTTATCAATGTGAAAAGAAGGCTTGAACTCTTATATCCCGATAATCACTTATTAAAAATTACGGAGGCAGAAGACAGTTTTTTTGTTTCGCTAAAAATAAAATTATATGCCGGTTCCAGATGAAATAAATTGTATTATTATAGAGGATGAATTGCCGGCTTCCATGGTATTGGAGATGCATATATCTAAAATACCTTTCTTGCATTTGAAAGGGAAGTTTAGTAGTGTGGCAAAGGCATTGCCGATAATTGCTGAAGAAAAAATAAACCTTATTTTCCTGGATATTAATCTTCCCGGAATATCAGGAACAGATTTTGCCAGATCTCTTCACTCATCAACAGCTGTTATTTTTACTACTGCTTATGCAAAGCATGCTGTGGAAGGCTTTGAGCTGGATGCAATTGATTATCTTTTGAAACCCATTTCTTTTGAAAGGTTTACAAAAGCCGTAAACCGCTACTTAAAATATCACCAGCAAAGTGTTGCTCAAATTGAAATTGCAGATAAAATAATTGAAAAGCCTTTTGTTTTTGTAAAGTCTGACCGCAGGATGATAAAAATATTCCTGGATGAAATATTATACTTGGAAGCACAACGAAATTACCTGCTGATTCACTTGGAAAATGAAGTGCACCGCATTTATCAATCTATTCCCGAAATAGAAGAAAAACTACCCGAGGATTCATTTGTCCGGATACACAGATCATTCCTTATTTCTTTAAGAAAGGTAAAGGCGTATACAAACAGTTATGTAATAATACAAAAAAAGGAGATCCCCATCGGAAGATTGTATCGGAGTGCCGTTGAAAATATTTTAAAGTCTATTGTCAGATAATAATATCATCTCTGCATACTATTTTTCTAATTGTAGAACCCACATTTGCATAGGTGAAATAATTGTTTTGTCAGCTGTTTTAAATGTGGTGTTACTTATGACGTTTGTTGCTTTTGAAAAGCCGGTTGTCCTTTCTGAATACTTTTCAAAATCAACCTGGTGTTCTTTTTTATCAGTATTCATCACACACATGACGGTTTGCTTTTCATCGTACCTGAAATACACATATAAACCATCAACAGGTACATATTGCATCATTTTCCCTGTTTTCAGTGCCGATGAATTTTTCCTGAAAGTACCTAGTTTTTTTACCAGTTCCTGTATGGCATTTTCAGCAGTTGTTAACCCTTTACCGGTAAAAGCATTTTTTGTATCGCCACTCCAGCCGCCCGGAAAATCTGCCCTTACCAGGCCATCCGGGTTTGTAAAACCTTTTAATAATACTTCTGAACCGTAGTATAGTTGCGGAATACCACGACAGGTAAGCAGCCATTCAAAACCCATTTTTTGTTTTTCTACGTCTTCATTTACTATTGAGAAAAAGCGGGGTTCGTCATGATTGTCTAAAAGGAGAACATTCCGCATGGGATTTTTGTTCATGAAATCGTTGCTAAGTGTGTTGTATAATTTATTAACCCCGTCGGTCCAGCCAATAGGCTGCATCAATGCCGGAATAATTCCATAGTACAGGCATTGAAAATCTACTGAGCCCTGTAAATTGCTTTTGAAAGCTGTATTAAAAATATTGTCATTAAAATATGCCTGGTTAGGTGTGCCAAAGACCCTTGTTTCGCCAAACAGAGTAATATGGGGGTATTCGTCCATAATTGCTTTATTGCAACGGTTGGCAAAATCAAGGTCACTATAAGTGTAAGTATCTATTCTTATTCCATCTATTCCAAATTCCTGTATATACCAGATCATATTTTGTATTATAAAATTCGCCATAAACGGGTTGCTTTGATTTATATCGGGCATCTCCTTGTCAAACCAGCCATCACTCATCTTTTTTTTGTCCGATGGTGCAGCATAGGGGTCAAATAAAGTCTGCTCTCTATAACTGGTTTGGGTGAACGACTGCCAGCGGTGCATCCAGTTTTTCGCGGGAGGATCCTGTTCTAAAAAATGCTGCAGGCCTACATGATTATAAACAGCATCCATAATCAGCTTCATTCCGTTTTTATGTAAAGCATTGCTTAGTTCTTTATATTTTGTTTCCCCGCCAAAGCGCGGATCTATTTTATAATGATTGGTAATTGCATAACCATGCTCAGTTCTGTTGGGTCGGTCATTTTCCATGACGGGTAATAGCCACAAAGCTGTTACGCCAAGGCTTTTAAAATAACCGAGGTGATGGAGGATGCCCTGGAAATCGCCGCCATGGCGTAAGTACATGGAGTCTCTGTTCAATGACTGGTCTCTCATGCCAGCAATACGGTCATTCGTGGTGTCGCCATTACTAAACCTGTCTGTAATAATCAGGTCGATAAAATCTGCAGACGTTATGCCTTGTGCATATGCTGTGCCTTTGCCTGAACGCTGTTCATTCAAACGCCATTGAATGGTTCCTGTTTTCCCATTTTCTTCCAGTTCAATAAGAACATTACCTGGTTTGGCTGTTGCAGCAATAGAGATATCAACAGCAATATACCTGGGGTTTTCAAAACTGTGGGTTTTAATAATTGTAATGCCCGGATAAGAAATACTGATTTTTTTCCCGCTTATTTTTTCTTCACTTCTAAGAAGAAGCTGAATCTTATTCATTTTCATACCAACCCACCAATTCGTTGGGTACACATTTATTTGTTGCGCTTCCACTATTGAAAAGCTGAATGCGATAAGGAGAAGCAATAGCGACCTGGCTTTTTTCATAATAATCAAACTCTTTAAATGATAAGTTGAGGCAAGGTATTGGACCTATCAATAGCCCGGGATTTTCTTATATAGACAGCAGCTTTTACACTGCATACAACAGTTTATGCAGAGAATCTGTTACTATTCTGATGATAGGAATATTATGAATGCTACGACTAGTATAGTTGCGTAATGCAATAGCAAATGGGTAAGATTGCGCAATTATTGATATTAGGATTTCGTATATTTATGAGTTGGCTGCAAAGTAAAATAAGTATATACTTGAATAAACTTAACTTTACAGGTGCATGTATCTCCTGGCCAGATGAAGGCCGTTTATGTATACAGACCATAATCAGTTTAATAATCGTGTTATTGTTATATACCATCACTAACCTATTAAAGCATTGTATTATGAAGAAATACCTTCTGTGCATAATGATCATACTGACAACTACAGTTGTTAATGCACAGGTTAAAAACTATAATGTTGTATTTGATATGTCCAGCAAGGACAGTATTAACCAACAGGCCGTTATCAGGGAGATAAACCTTATTAAAGACGCCAGCCCGGATGCGAAACTGGAAGTAGTGATTTATGGCCAGGGGCTGGACCTGGCTGTAAAGGGCCGCTCGGTGCAGCAGGCTGCTGTTCAAAAAATAATAGCTGAAAATAAGGCGAGTTTTAAAGTATGCGCAATGACTTTACAACGAAATAATATTGGCAAAGACCAGTTGGTGCCTGGTGTGGAAATAGTACCGGATGGTATCTATGAAATCATTACGAAGCAGCAGGAAAGATGGGGTTATATAAAAGTCGGACATTGATTTTTAACTAACTTTACCTTCTGATCCTTTTATCCAATATTCCTTATGTACCGCATAAAATATGCAGCAAAAATAATTGTAGGCGTTGCTACTATTCTATATGCCCGAAAGAAAGAGAAAAAGTGGGCCGTTAATTATATTAAACAATTAGAACGGCAATTTAATGGTAAACTAAGCCAATCTGCTACCTCCAGGGCAGTAGTAAGTTACAGTGGTTTTATTCCGATGATCAGTGATGCTTTTACACAACTCAGGGGAAGGAAATCAAATCCGCGTGAAAAGGAAAGAATGCTCCTGTATTTTATTTGCAGTTCCATCTTCGATGATTTCTGCGACCGGAAAGAATTGACAGCAGATGAATTATATCGCATCTCTTATCATCCCGAAACATACGAAGCAACACGGTTTGAAGAAAGGTTATTTTTGCATGCTCATTTGGCATTGAAGGAATATGTAAGAGACAAGCATTACTACAATTCAGTAACAAAAGAATTGTTTAAAGTACAACTTGAATCCGCCAATCAATTCAATTCGTTGATCAGCGACGATCAGATAAAGCACATTACGCTCACCAAAGGCCGGGCATCCACTTTGCTTTGTCATTTTTACCTGGATGAAGTTGCATCTCCAATTGAACAAAGCTGCTGGGGTCAATTGGGCGTTATGTTACAAATTACAGACGATTTACTTGACATCCATGAGGACTTGCAGGATGGTTTGCAAACATTGCCCATCAGAATGAAAGACACAAAGCAATTCTATGCCTTTTTTATGGACCTGGTACAACAGATGAAAGATATGATATTGGATCTGCCCTTCCCGAATAAACAAAAAGAACATCTTGTTATTTCGCTGGTTGGCATTTGTTCATTAAGCAGCCTGGCATTACAGCAATTAGCGGCTATACAAGGAGCGGAAGCACAATTGCCCAATTTAAAAAACATGCCCCGCAAAGCGCTTATCATTGATATGGAAAAACCACGAAACCTTTTGTATTGCATGAAATTTACTTATCAGCAAACGGTTGCATGGTTAGAAAGTGCAGATCAGAATACCTCTCCCAGGTTCGCAAAAATGCCCTGTGAGCCATGCGCGCCCCAGCCATAGTCTAATGCAATGCTCGTACGGGAAAATTTGTTCAGCTTGAACCGGACGCCCATGCCATAACCCGGCGAAATCACTTCAAAGCGTTTGCTGACAGGTTCAGTGAAACTTTGACCATTCACAAAAACAACCCCGCCAATCAGGCCATTACGTGTAACGCCAAAACGATATTCAGATTCAAGGTACAGGAGGTTCTGTCCCCTGAATCGCCCCTGTATATAACCCCGGCCAAAATTGAGGTAAGTATCGGATGCCGTACTTGCTAAGTTCAGGTAAGGTGGTTTGCCACTGATATTAAACCAATCATAAGTCCAGAATGCCAATGTATTTTTTGAAGCCGACGGAAAATGAATATACTTTCTTGCATCGATGAGTAAGGATTGCCAGTTGGCATCGCTCCCAAGAAAGCTAAAATTATTCCGGAGCACAAGGTTCGCATAATAACCTGGCTGCGGGTTGATGGAATTCCTTCTTGTGTCATACAGCAGGTTGAGGGTAATGCCCGAAGCAATGGATCGTGGCGACAGGCCATACCGTTCAAAATCAGTAACAATACCAGCCGGCGGATCTACCTCATTAATGTTCCAGTAATAATCCAGGTTATAACCCAGACCTGTATAAAGATCGGGCGCAATTGTTTTAAGAAAGGTTTGGTACATCCTTATATAGGTATAGTCAATCGTATAACTATCTGCAACAGTGGTATGGCCACCCAATCCATACGTACTCTGCGGGAATTTCTCAAAATGCCAGTCGGTAAGGATATTGATTTTGTTTCCCTTTGTCCAGAAATTCCCCTGGATCGGAACAAAGAATTGTTTTTTCTGGGTATAGTTCACACTCATCAGGACGCTGGAAATATTGGCATCCGGCTGGTTGCTGGTATAGAACGCAATATTTGATACAGCCGAAACTGCAAAGCCGGTCTGTAGCGTGTACTGAACAGCCGGTAAAACTGATGCGTGTAATTTGCCCGTTTTAATATTGCCTGTATCATTCCGGGGCTTTGCGCGCCTGATCAGGAAATGCCTTCCAACATCGATAAGATCAACATCAGCATACTTTTTCTGATCCTTTTTAACAGCAGTACTGTCGGCCGGGGCAGGTTCATGGTCTTTGGGTAGCTGTGATTGCGCTATTGTGAAATGGGAAATAATAAGAACAGAAAGAAAAAGTGCCCTGGTTTTAAACACGTTTGATTGAATTATAGGCGGTCAAGGTAGTGCCTTTGGTTAACATGACAAAAAGGCCTCATGTAAGTTCCCCGTCTCAAATTGCATTCTTAATAGGTTTTTAAGGAAAGTTTGTTGTTTGGTTAACGGATGGTTAACAATTCGGCAACCGGACTTTGGTTTTTTTGCAAAATTTTTCTATGCAATCGAGCAAACTGCGTCTATCATTTTTATCATTTTGTTTGTTGTTAGCTGCTTTCGCCATTGGGCAGGGCGCTGATATCAGTATCAATGGCTATATATTTGACAGTACTGCCAGGAAACCGATCCAGGGTGCCAGTATTACGGCAAAAAACCTGTCTACAGGTTTCTCTACAACCGTAGCTTCAGATAACAAAGGGCAGTTCAAGGTGGCCAACCTTCCGGTAGGAACCTACACTGTGCTGCTATCGCATATTGGTTTTCGTCCGAAAGAATTAAACGGGATTACATTGAACCTGGGCGACAGGCTGAACTTATCCAATATTGTATTGAGCACTGGTACCACTATGCTCGCTGAAGTAGCTGTTACCAGCACTTCTTTTACCAACTCAAAAGACCGCTTGGGCGCTTCAACGGCGATCTCGGGCAGAGCATTGCAGAAACTGCCGTTACAGTCAAGAAATTACTTAGAACTGGCAACGCTTTCGCCTTTATCCACCATGGGTGGCGCTTTGGGTGGAACCAAATCAGGCGGTATCGGCTACCTGATCGATGGTGTTAGTAACAGGAGAACGCTTTTCGGACAACCCACGGAAGGTGCATTCCCCATTTCATTGGAAAATGTGCGGGAATTTGAAGTGGAAACTAATTCTTATGATGTAACCAATGGAAGGGGTTCCGGTGGTGTGGTGAAAGCCATTACCAAATCTGGTACCAATACTTTTTCAGGAGCTGCATGGGGGTATTATGCGGCCAATTCGCTCGCACAGCATACAGATGTGTTTGGAAAGCCCATTACTACCAGGTTTGAAACGATCCAGGCGGGTGCCAGCCTGAGTGGTCCCATCATCAAAAACAAGTTGCACTTCATGGTGTCGTATGACCAGTACCAGAAAACATCGCCTTTCAGAGCGTATGATTTCACTTCACAGGGCGCTACGCAGGACCAGGCCGAGAAAAACCTGGGTATTACCAAAGCTAACTTAGATTCTGTGATCAGCATCATGAGGAATAAAATGGGCTTTGCCAATGTGCAGCAGTATGGCGCGATCGATATCAAACAAATTACGAGGAACTTTATGACCAGGTTTGACTGGAATATCAATGCCAGAAACCTGTTGACGGTACGCTTTAATTACCAGAGTTACGCCGACCCCGATAAATTAAAAGGCGGTGGCTTATTGTCCACACAATATATCGGCGACCAATGGGATAAATCGATCTACCTGAGCCTGAGAACGGATCTCAATGCAAAACTGAGCAATGACCTTAAGATCATTTACGATGACAATAATCGTGGATTAGGTTTCCTGTATAATCGTTTACCCGAAGGTTTTGTAGATGTTGTTTCTACTTTCAGCGATGGTAGTAGTGCAAAGAAAACAGTGGCGTTTGGCAACCAGAACTGGGTACCGGAGAAGAGCGCTTCAACCACTGTTCAGCTGGTAGATAACGTTCGTTTAAAAGTGAACAAATACTCTTTTGTTTTTGGAACAGATAATATCATCACTAAAATAAAAGACAGGCTCACCCACGACCAGCAGGGCCAGTTCTATTATGCAAGCCTCAACGATTTTGCCAATAACAACCCCTGGCGTTTTAACCGGAAAATTGCTTTGAACCCGGTGGGAGACTGCAATTGTAATGTAATTGAACTGGGAGCTTATGCCCAAATGGAAACAGATATCACCCCGGCTGTAACCCTTACTGCCGGTCTTCGCTGGGATGGAACGATTATTGCCGATCCTCCCACTTATAATCCATTGCTGGAAAAAGAATTGGGACTGAATAACCATGTTGTGCCTTTTGACTATCGTAAATTTCAACCCCGTGTGAATATCACCTGGGATATCAACAACAAAAGGACTGATATTGTTAAATTCGGAGCTGGTTTGTTTGCGTCACAATTCACTACACAGGCTATTACATTCTCTCATATTGATAATGGTATAGATTTCAGGCAGGTTGATGCAAGAAGCCCGAATGCAACCATTCCTTATGCTGACTGGAATGCTTACCAGCAGGATTTTTCGAAAGTGCCGGGATTGGATTATTACAATTCCCTTGCAGTGAAACCTGCAGCTACCATTACCATGATGGATAAAGATTTGAAAACACCTTCTACTTTCAAAACAAACCTGAGCTACTACAAGTACGTCACAAAATGGTTAAGGGTAGGTGCAAATCTTTACTACAACTATACCTGGAACAATTTCTACCTGATGGATCAGAATGTAAAACGCACGCCTGAGTTTGTGACCAACGAAGGCAGGGCAGTATATGTACCAGCCAGCTCATTATCGGCCAACAGCACCATGGCTGATTATAACAAAAGCAGGATATCAACTAATTTCAACCAGGTCAGGATGTTCACCAACACACCATGGGGTTCGAGCTTTCAGGCTTTTGTACTGGATGCTGCGGCTTCTTTTGGCAAAGGAGGAACGGTTTCAGTTTCTTATACCAGGGGAAAAGCAACGGGCACACCTAACTATAACGCAGGAGATCCCCGTAATGCCAACATGAATGTGGGTGCTTCTTATTGGGATTATAGCTCCTATGGTAAAAACTGGTACAGTAACGAAGACCTGAAACATAAATTAGTATTGGTGGCGTTGAGCCCTGCTTTTTATGGTTTTACAGTCAGTTCATCAATGGTCTATTACCAGAGCGACCGGTTCTCAGCGATGGTTAATACCGACGTGAACGGCGATGGTAATGTGAATGACCTGGCATATGTGTATGATCCTAACGACAGCAAAACACCGGCCAATATCAAAGCCGGGATGGAAACACTGCTCCAGAAGACCAGTCCCCAGTACAGGAAATACCTGCAGGATAATATGGGACGTTTTGCAGAAAACAATGGGGGCCTGATGCCCTGGCGGTTTATCTGGAATATGAGTATTGCCAAGAATATTAATTTGGACAAAACACAAAGACTTACATTCAGAGCAGATATCTTTAACGTACTGAACCTGCTGAACCATGAATGGGGCGGATACAGGTCTGTGATCAATACCAACCTGTACACTGTTACCGGGTTTGATAACAGTACCAATAGCTGGAAGTACAATGTGAATACCAATGCAGGAACTTTGTTCAAGAATACCAGCCCCTATACCATACAGCTGGGGGTAAGGTATAATTTCTAAAACGATGTATCAATTACTTTTATTTTTTTCTCTGTGCAGCAGTGTTGGGCTCATGGCCCAACCTGCTGTTTACAGTAGCGCCAATGCGCATTCGCATAATGATTATGAACAGCAGGTTCCTTTTTGGGAAGCATACCGTCATGGTTTTGGCAGTATTGAAGCGGATATCTTTCTGGTGAATGACCACCCAGAATTATTGGTAGCGCATACAAAAGAGGAATTGGCCCAGAAAAAGAGAAGACTGGATTCGCTTTACCTGATTCCATTGATGCATTGTGTGCAGCAGAACGGAGGGTACCCCTATGCAGATACTGCTAAAAAATTGCAGTTATTAATTGATGTAAAAACGACAGCTGCAACTACTTTGGATAAACTGGTAGAAACGCTGGAAAAATTCCCGGAGCTGACGAATAATCATGCATTGCAGTTTGTTATTTCCGGCAACAGGCCGGCACCGGATTCGTTCCGGCTTTATCCGCCTTATATTTTGTTTGACGCGGAATTACAAAAAGATTACAATCAAGCGGCGTTGCAAAAAGTAGCGCTCATGAGTGCCGACCTAAAAACCTATACTCCCTGGAAAGGGAAGGAGCCATTGACGGAGCAGGGCAGGGAGATACTTGCCGCAGCGGTTAAGAAAGCACATACTTTACATAAACCGGTACGTTTCTGGGGCGCTCCTGATGATCCTGGTGCCTGGCAGGCGCTGATAAACCTCCAGGTAGATTATATCAATACAGACCATATCGCCGAACTGGCTTCAGAGATTAACAGCATACCAGCGAATAAAGCTGCCGGCAGTCAGCAACGGTCGTTATTGTATTCCAATTGCGCCTGTAATGATTCAGCGCTGAACGCCAATCGCACTGCAATTGAATTTCATAAGGAAAGGAGCTTGACAGCCGCCAGCAAAAATTATGACCTGGCATTACACTTTTCGCCACCGAAAGAAGTATCGGTGAAAGAGAGAAAGACCATACTGGCATTTGCACCAAGATTACTGACAGTACCGGATGAACCTTTTGGATTAAAAGATGCGGTAGCTATCATGCATCCTTCAGCACCGTGGATTGCCTATCATTTATTTTGGGAAGATGATATTGATTTCCCAGATGATAATGATCCCTGCGATCATGAGATCATTTGGGTACGGCTTAATGAAGAGCGGACAGTAGTGAGGGATTATTTTGTGTATTTCCACGGTCGTATTCTTCGGGCTCCGCAACAGGCGGTCATTGATGCCAATCAACATCAGAACCGGGTGACAGCAATGGTGCAATGGGGGAAACACGGGAGCATGCCCCTGTTCTGGAAAGACCTGCCTGTACTGGCAGATGCAAAAGATATTGAATATGCTTTCATGCACCATACAGGTACACCGGATACCCTTAGCCTTTACCATTACAACAAAGCCATTTATAAAAAATTGTCCACCGTTGGAAGGCAATCGCTTCAATCGCCGCTCGGTAAACAATGGCCAGAAAAGTTTAAAGGCAGTTTTGAGGATTTTATCAATTTCTCAAAGCCGGTAGACTTAAGGGGCACATTGAACAGTAAAGGTTATATGATGATCTCCTGTTTGAATAATGCCGTGATCAACCGTCATTTCCTCCGGTACAATTTTGCTGTTAAAACAGAGTGGCCGGAACTGATCTGTAAAGACCTGCGTCCTCATTAATCAATACCGGCCACCTGCTGGTTCAGTTGTGTAACTTACTTATTCTGCATAAGAGAATTGTTCATGCTCACTTGCCAGTACCTGGGCAAACAAATCTTCTTCGAGGAGGTCTTTTACAGATCGTATAACAAAATCAGGTGTGTAGCTGTACTGGCCCAGGTCGCTTTCATTAGTTACACCTGATAATGTGAGTACGGTAGTAAAGCCCATGGAACCGGCGCCAAGTATATCAGTACCCATGGTGTCTCCGATCATGATCGTTTCGGCCGTTGACAAGCCCAGTATCTTTCTTGCCATGCGCATCATAACAGGACTGGGTTTTCCAACACTGAATGCCTGCTTGCCTGTGGCAAATTCTATCATAGATACGAACGCACCGCAACCAGCCCTGTATTTTCCGTTACCAACCGGGCAGTTGGGATCTAAGTTGGTGGCGATCAGTTTAGACCCGTTCATGATCATATTAATGGCTTTATCCACTGATTCAAGCATGATGGTCCTGCCTTCGCCGATGATCACATAATCGGGATTGTCATCTACAATAGAATAACCGATATTATGAAGCTCAGTCAACAATCCCCCTTCACCAATGACATAAGCCGTGCCATGCTCATTCCTGGAAGCCAGGTACCTGGCTGTTGCCATACCACAGGTAAAGATGTCTTCGCTGTCCACATGAAATCCTAATTTGCGCAGCTTGTAAGCAACATCCCTGTTGGTACGCTGGCTGTTATTGGTAAGAAAGAGGAAGGGATATCCTTTTTCACGCAGGGTGTTAATGAATTCTACTGCCCCCTGTATGGGTTCACTGCCTTTGTAAATTACCCCATCCATATCAATGAGGAAGCCTTTCTTTTTCATAGCTGTACTTTTTATCTTTTAGTAATAACAAATTGTCTTTTATTTTAATCAACTGGCAAGTGATCAAAACAAGCCGCGAAGCATGATGGCAAGAAAATTTCATTGGCAGACGAAAGTGTAATGGCAAGAGAAAGTAGGATGGCAGGCAGTTTACCTGAGCCTGGTAAATAATGCAGATCGCATATGTTGTTTGAACCAGGAGCGTATGTGTTGATACAAATATAGGGATTCTTTTTTAAAGAGACAGCATAGGAGGTAGATTATTGCATTCCTGATGATAGTTTTATATTTTTATGTATTGAAGATAACAGTGAGATGCCATTCATTTTATTGTCTAACTCATATTAAATCGCCCGCTGTATGAAAAAACCACCTTTTTTTATTCCGGTTGTTTTTTTCCTGCTGTGCTATATTAATTTTTCTTTAGCATTTCCTTTTGATGCGCATAAGACGCTGGATATTGGTGCACCGGCCCCTGATTTCAGACTGCCGGGTGTGGATGGCAAGACTTATTCCCTTGCTTCTTTTCAAAAAGCAACCATCCTGGTTATCGTGTTTACCTGTAATCATTGCCCTACTGCCCAGGCTTATGAAGAACGCATCAAACAATTAGCCAGTGATTATGATCCCAGGGGAGTAGCATTGGTGGCGGTGATGCCCAATGACCCCAATGCAGTACGCCTTGATGAATTGGGGTATACCGATTTAAGTGATTCTTTCGAAGAAATGAAAATAAGGGCAGCGCAAAAAAGGTTTAATTTTCCTTACCTCTATGACGGGAAAACAGAAACCATGGCCAAAGCTTACGGCCCGGTGGCAACCCCGCATGTCTTCATTTTTGATAAGGAAAGAAAATTGCGTTACCAGGGCAGGATCGATGACATGGAAAAACCAACCGGCACACCTAAGCACCAGGATGCCCGTAATGCTTTGGATGCTTTGCTGGCAGACAGGGAGGTGACAGTAGCAACTACCAAGGTATTTGGCTGCTCTGTTAAATGGACTGAAAAAGGCAATTGGGTCGAAAAAGCCGCTGCTGACTGGGCCAAAGAACCGGTAAGCATAGCAATGATCAATGAAAAGGAAATACAAGAATTAATTAAAAACCCTTCCGGTAAACTTCGCCTTATTAATGTATGGGCAACCTGGTGCGGTCCATGCATTACAGAGTTCCCTGAATTCATTACCATGAACAGAATGTACCGGAACCGTGACTTTGAGTTTATTAGTATCAGCGCCGACGATCCCGCCAATAAAGATAAAGTACTCAGGTTCCTGCAAAAGAAACAGGCATCCAATACCAACTACCTGTTTAATGCAGCAGACAAGTATGCCCTTATCGAAGCCATTGATCCCCATTGGCAGGGCGCGCTTCCTTATACCATTCTGGTGGAACCCGGTGGAAAAATCATTTATGCCCGGGAAGGCATCATTGACCCGCTGGAAATGAGAAAGAACATTGTTGAAAGCAATACGCTGGGCAGGGTGTATTGAATTCCCCATTGTTTATACTTTTTTGTATAAATTGTCGTACCTTTAAGCCATGAAAACAGAGATCTATCAACCCCAACAAAATGGTGCAACTGATGGGTTCAGTACAATAGAAAAGACGGTACTCAGTGAGTATAAGTATGGTTTTGTGACCGATATAGAGGCCGATGAGGCTCCGAAAGGACTGAATGAGACTATTGTCCGTTTTATATCTGCCAAGAAGCAGGAACCGGAATGGATGCTGGAATGGAGATTGAAAGCATACCGCCACTGGCTCAAAATGGAGGAACCCAAATGGGCCAATGTAAAGTATGGCCCCATCAATTACCAGGATATTATCTATTATTCCGCCCCGAAGCAAAAGACGAACTCTAAGAACCTGGATGAGATTGACCCTGAATTAAGAAGGACATTTGAAAAGCTGGGCATTTCACTTGATGAACAGAAGCGCCTTTCCGGTGTTGCCGTAGATGCGGTGATTGACAGTGTTTCTATCGGTACCACATTCAAGGAACAACTGGCAGAATTGGGTATCATTTTTTGTTCTATGAGTGAAGCGATACAAGAGCATCCTGAACTGGTAAAAAAATATTTAAGCACAGTAGTACCTATCACCGATAATTATTTTGCTGCGCTGAACAGCGCTGTATTCAGCGATGGTTCATTCTGTTATATACCCAAAGGTGTTCGTTGCCCGATGGAATTGTCTACCTATTTCCGGATCAACGCAGAAAATACCGGGCAGTTCGAAAGAACGCTGATCGTGGCCGAAGAAGGAAGCTATGTGAGTTACCTGGAAGGCTGTACAGCCCCGATGCGTGATGAAAACCAGTTACATGCAGCTGTAGTTGAACTCATTGCATTGGACAATGCGGAAATTAAATATTCCACAGTTCAAAACTGGTACCCGGGCGATAAAGAAGGCCAGGGCGGTATCTACAATTTTGTAACGAAACGGGGTATTTGCAAGGGCATCAATTCCAAGATCTCCTGGACACAGGTAGAAACAGGATCGGCGATCACCTGGAAATACCCGAGCGTGATCCTGAAAGGCGACAATGCAGTGGGTGAGTTTTATTCTGTAGCTGTGACCAACAACCACCAGCAGGCAGATACCGGCACCAAGATGATGCACCTGGGAAAAAATACAAAAAGCCGGATCGTTTCAAAGGGTATCTCTGCCGGATTCAGCAACAACAGCTACAGGGGACTGGTACATGTGGGCAAAAATGCCGGCAACGCCCGTAACTTTTCTCAATGTGATTCTCTTTTATTGGGCGACAAATGCGGTGCGCATACGTTTCCCTATATCGAAGTGAAAAATAATACTGCAGTAGTAGAACACGAAGCCACTACTTCAAAGATCGGCGAAGACCAGCTGTTTTATTGCAATCAGAGAGGTATTGATACAGAAACAGCAGTGGCATTGATCATCAACGGCTTTGCCAGGGAAGTGATGAACCAGCTGCCCATGGAATTTGCTGTGGAAGCACAGAAACTGCTGGCCATCAGCCTGGAAGGCAGTGTAGGCTAATTGAATTTATTAAAAAAAGTATACCATGTTGAATATTCAGAATTTACACGCTGGCATTGAAGGAAAGAAAATTTTAAAAGGGATCAATATCGATATAAAGCCGGGTGAAGTACATGCTATTATGGGGCCCAATGGCTCGGGTAAAAGCACCCTGGCATCTGTGTTGGCAGGACGGGCAGATTATGAAGTAACGGATGGATCGGTAACATTTTTAGGAAAAGACCTGCTGGAGATGAGCCCGGAAAAAAGAGCCGGTGAGGGCCTCTTCCTTGCTTTTCAATATCCTGTTGAGATCGCCGGCCTGAGTACGATCAACTTTGTGAAGACCTCAGTCAACGAGATCCGTAAATACCGTGGAGAACAGCCGCTGGATGCCGTGGCTTTTTTGAAACTGATGAATGAAAAAATGGCTTTGATGAATATTGAAAAGTCCCTGCTGACACGTTCCCTGAACGAAGGCTTTTCCGGCGGTGAGAAAAAGCGGAATGAGATTTTCCAGATGGCGATGATCCAGCCGAAGCTGGCTATCCTGGATGAAACCGATTCAGGCCTGGACATAGATGCTATTCGTATCGTAGCCAATGGCGTTAACAAATTGCGCAGTAAAGACAATGCCGTTCTTGTGGTAACCCATTACCAACGCCTGCTGGATTATATCATCCCCGATTTTGTTCACGTGTTATACAATGGGCGTATTGTAAAATCGGGCCCCAAAGAGCTTGCATTGGAGCTGGAACAAAAAGGATATGATTTCATTAAGACTGAAATCGATGCAGGTGAAGAAGTTGAAATCAATAAATAAGACGCATGAACACTGCACTATATTTTAAAGAACATTTTGACCGGCTGCAGTTGGAAGACGCGGATAGCAGCCTGGGAGCAATCCGCCGGCATGCATTCAATGCTTTCGAAGAGAAAGGCATTCCTACCACCCGGCTGGAAGAATGGAAATACACCCGCATCAGTGGCTTGTTTGACCAGGAATACCTGTTCCCGGTAAACGAGGAAACAGGCATGCTCTCAGAACAAGAGCTGGATGCTGTCCGCCTGCCGGGACATGAACAATCCAATGAACTGATCTTTATCAACGGTATATTTTCTTTTTCACGCTCCACTATCCGTTCCGATGAATTGGTAGTACTGCCTTTGGAAGTGGCGGCTAAAAATGAATACCGGGATATTGTTGCAAAGCACCTGGGGCATAGCAGTAATTATTTAAAAGATGGCATTAATGCACTCAATACTGCGTTTGTATACGGGGGCGCTTTTATCCAGGTAAAAAAAGACCAGGTTGCGGCACATCCGGTCTACATCTATCATATTACTGACACGCGTTCCGGCAATATTTTCTCCCAGCCGCGCAGCCTGCTGCATGTTGACCAGCATGCACAGGTACAGATAATAGAAACGTATACAACCATCGGTAAAGCTGAAAGTTTTACCAACCAGGTAATGGAAATGGCAGTGGAAGAAGATGCCATGGTGGAATACTATAAAATTCAGAATGATGCCGGGCACGCCAACCAGGTCAGTACAACACATATCAGACAGACAGGCAAAAGTTATGTGCACGCAGTAACTATTTCACTGAGCGGGGCAATGATCCGTAATAACCTGAATGTTGTATTGGAGGCAGAGCGGTGCGAAGCGCATTTATACGGATTGTATTTCCTGCACGGGAAGAGCCATATTGATAACCATACAGTGGTAGACAATGTGAAACCCAACTGCTTCAGCAATGAATTGTACAAGGGCATTATCAATGACCAGGCAACCGCTGTGTTCAACGGAAAAATATTTGTTCAGCCCCAGGCACAAAAAACAAATGCCTATCAATCCAATAAAAACATACTGCTTTCAGATACCGCCAGTGTGAATGCCAAGCCGCAACTCGAAATTTTTGCCGATGACGTAAAATGTTCACATGGTTGTACCGTTGGACGATTGGACGAGGAAGGCTTATTCTATTTGAGGTCGAGGGGGATCAGTGAGAAAATTGCCAGGTCGCTTTTGGTGCATGCATATGCCATAGATATACTGGAACATATCAAGCCTGCGCCCATCCGTATGTATGTTGACCAATTGATTTCAGAACGTTTGGAATTTGATATCGCATGACACAGCCTGCTACCATCATACAAAATAGCTTAGACGTATACGCCATCCGGCAACAATTCCCGGTCCTGAACAGGGAAGTGAAGGGCAATCCATTGGTATATTTTGACAATGCAGCCACTTCGCAAAAACCGCAGGTAGTGATCGATGCACTTATTCAGTATTATACAACCTACAATGCCAATATTCATCGTGGCATTCATACCCTGGCCGAAGAAGCTACGGCTGCTTTTGAAAAGACACGTGACACTGTTCAGCATTTCATTCATGCAGCATCGAGAGAGCAAATCATTTTTACCCGCGGGGCTACAGAAGGTATTAACCTGGTAGCGTATACCTGGGGCAGGCAAAATATACAGGCAGGTGATGAGATCATTATTACCACCATGGAGCATCATTCCAATATTGTTCCCTGGCAGATACTGTGTGAAGAAAAAGGCGCCCTGTTGAAGATCATCCCCATTAACGACCAGGGAGAATTATTGATGGATGCGTACCGGCAATTGCTAAGCGCCAGAACAAAACTCGTGGCCATTGCACATGTGTCCAACGCCATGGGAACTGTGAACCCTGTTAAGCAGATGATTGATGCTGCGCATAAGGCAGGGGCGGTTGTTTTGGTAGATGGTGCACAGTCCGCCGTTCACCTTGATATTGATGTACAGGAAATGGATTGCGATTTCCTTGTCTTTTCTGCACATAAGATATATGGTCCCACAGGCGTTGGTGTATTATATGGAAGGAAGCAATTATTGGAATCGATGCCGGTTTTTCACGGCGGCGGCGAGATGATCAGGGAAGTATCGTTTGAGAAAACCACGTACAACGACCTCCCCTATAAATATGAAGCCGGTACGCCCAATATTGCAGATACGATCGCTTTTGGAACAGCCCTCAATTTCTTACAACAAACAGGGAAAGAAAAAGTACGGAGTCATGAAGCAGCCTTGTTGGATTATGCAACAGCACAATTGGAGCTGATACCAGGCTTGCAGATCATAGGTGAGGCTAAGGAGAAAATAAGTGTTGTTTCTTTTGTGATCGATAAGATACATCCGCAGGATATCGGAATTTTATTGGACAACCAGGGTATCGCTGTAAGAACAGGCCATCATTGTGCGCAACCTTTGATGAACAGGTTCAATATCCCGGGAACTGTCAGGGCATCCTTCGCCATGTACAATACAAAAGAAGAAATCGATATATTGATAACCGGTTTGAAAAAAGCAATAAAAATGCTTTCCTAAGTAAATGAGCAACCTGAAAACGATAGAACAAACTGAAAGAGAAATAGTGGAAGAGTTTTCCTTATTCGACTCCTGGGACGATAAATACGAATACATTATCGACATGGGAAAAAAGCTGCCGGAGCTGGAGCAGCGGTATAAAATGGAGGAGAACAAGGTCAGGGGCTGCCAGTCAACCGTATGGTTAGTGGCGGATTATAAAGATGGGAAAGTGCTGTTCAAAGCTGACAGTGATGCAATGATCGTAAAAGGATTGATAAGTATGCTGATCCGTGTATTGTCAGGCCATACACCCGACGAAATTACAACGGCCAAGCTGGCGTTTATCCGTGAGATCGGTATGACCACACACCTGGCGCAAACCCGTTCCAATGGTTTGCTGGCAATGGTTAAACAGATGAAAAATTACGCCCTGGCTTATAAAATAAAAAAGACAACATCTTTTAAAGACCATGAATACCGAAATAATTAAACAAAAGGTGATTGAATGCCTGCAAACGATCTATGACCCGGAGATACCAGTGAATATCTACGAAATGGGAATGGTATATGAGATAAATGTTTTGCCCATTAATAATGTGCAGATCGTAATGACATTGACCACACCCAATTGTCCGGCTGCCCAATCCCTGCCTGTTGAGGTAGACCAGAAAGTAAGAGCCATTGAAGGGGTAAATGATGTGCATGTTGCTGTAACATGGACTCCCCCCTGGAACAGGAGCATGATGTCTGAGGCAGCACAACTGGAACTTGGCATGCTATGAAAACCGATGATATTTGTATGAATGATTAGATAACACAGTAACATGAAAATAACGGCACAGGAAGAATACGGGTTACGGATACTGATACGGATTGCCAGCTGTAAGGATGAAAATGGCATGAGCATACCACAATTGAGCGAGGCGGAAGGATTAACGAGTCCCTATGTTGCTAAACTGACAAGGATACTTCGTATGGCAGGATTTATCAATAGTACGCCGGGTTATAAAGGCGGTTATGTATTAGCCAAACCTGCAAAAAAAATAATGATCGGTACGGTATTGAAAGTGCTGGGAGGTACTTTGTTTGATGAAACATTTTGTGGACTTCATACAGGGGTACAGGATATCTGTACGCATTCTGTGGATTGCTCTGCCCGTTCCCTGTGGCAGAAGATCCAATATACAGTGGACGGGTTACTGGATAAAATTACGCTGCATGACCTGGTAAATCCGGAAAAAGAAGTAAAGCAGATTTTGAACTATATGCCAGGATAAAGTAATACCTTAATTGCATATAATTTAAATCGCTGCTATGAAACCAATATTCCTGGTTGCATGCTTTGTTTTCTGGCAGGGTGTCATCATCGCACAGGATACGGTGAAATTATCCCATAAGTCTTTTGACTCGTCCATGTTTGCGGAAGATGATACACTTACCCGCAACGATTATTTGCGGGGCATTGAAAAAGCTTTTCAAACCATTAACGAGGCCCCGTCTGTTACGAAATCAGTTTCAGTGATAGCGACCATCACCCATCACATGGATGAGGACGAATCGGCATTGCGGATTATCAAAGAACGCATATCAAATGCTGACAGGACACTGAATATCAGGGACCTGCAAATGTTCAAAGTATTCCTGGAACAATTGAGCCGCGATACCCAGGTGCATTTGAAAGACCTTAACCAGCAGGACAGTTTGCTGGATGGGGTAAAGAAAGATATCTTTTTATTGAGAAAAGACACGATCATCCGGCGCATCTTTCGTGATCCGGCATTATGGAGCACATTCAAATCACAGCTCAGTCAACTGCATGTAAAATGGGTCTATGCTGACAGTCTTATCAGAAATGTTAACATAAGCATTGATAACACCCTTGCACGGATATCTGCCAATTTAATTACCATAGAAGAGCTGGTTTACCAGGCAGATATACTGTTGAAGACAGCTGGACCCAGGGCGTTTAGCAAGGAAAGAAACTATATATGGGAACCACCTCTATCCAACGGCAGCCGTTCTTTTGCAGAAGGGTTTAAAAAATTATGGGCCGATGAAAAACTGATTACTGAGATCTATTTTGAGCATACCCGCAGCCAGTTGTATTTGCTGCTGCTGACAGGAGTCGTCTTTTTTTGCTGGGTTTTCTTCAATTTCCGCAGCCTGAAAAGACTTAAGAAAACAAACGTACTCGATGCATTCAAATTTGAGTTTGTGACTGCGGTGCCGGTTTTCATATCACTGGTGTTCATGCTGGATCTTGCTCCGCTATTTGACCTGGATGCGCCCGCCATTTATATCGGTGCAATTGAATTTGTCCTGATGCTCGCACTTACCATATTCTTTTTCAGGCGTATGCCGGGAACATTGTTTTATTACTGGCTGGTATTTATACTGTTGTTTATATTATTATCCATTACGAAATGGCT